>JBAUUM010000968.1:0-4299 GCA_049582705.1 Actinocatenispora sp. | reverse complement strand
CACCACGGCCGGGGCGACCGTCACCGTGCTGGAGCGCGGTGCCGGCCCGGGCGGCCGGTCCGGCAGCGCACCGCTGCGGGTCGGCGACCAGGAATGGCGCTTCGACCAGGGGGCCGAGTTCATCGGGTCGTTCTACCGCGCCACCCGTTACCTGGCCCAACAGGCCGGCATGAGCCGCAACGACCTGGTCCGGTTGCCGCTGGAGGGCCGGATCGTCATCGACGGACAGCGCTTTCCGATGCCCACGAGCATGCGGGCGATGATGCGTACGCCGCTGCTGTCCCGCTCCAGCAAGCGCCGGGTGGTCACGCTCGGTGGCCGACTCGGGGCCCGCTCCGCGCCCTCCTGGTCCCGGCTCGCGGAGTACGCGGACCTCGACGACCGGGACGCCGCCGGCTACTTCGCCGAGGTCGTCGGCCGGGACTACGCGGAACGGATCCTGCCCGCGACCATGGACGCGTTGATGCTGTCGCCCTCGGCCGTCACGTCCCGGGTGGTCGGCATGGCGCAGTTCGCCAGCGCACCGGGCGCCCACCTGTACGCGCCGCGCGGCGGGCTCGGCGCCCTGTGGGCGGCGGTGGCCGACCGCCTGAGCGTCCGGTACCGCACGTCCGTCACCGGACTGCGGACGGTCGACGACGGAGTACTGGTCGACACCACGGACGGCGACGAGCTGCGGGCCGACGCGGTGGTACTGGCCGGCCCGGCGTCGCTCGCCGCCGACCTGCTGCCGGACGGGCACCCGGACCTTCCGCTGGCCCGGGACGCGGAGTTCTCCCCGGTGGTCAAGCTGCACCTGGCGCTGGCCGCGCCGACGGCCGGGCAGTACCCGGTCTGCCCGGCGGGGGCGGGTCGCCACGCGCTGGCGGGCGTCGCGCCGCTGGAGTCCCGACAGACCGGTCAGGTACCGGCCGGGCGTGGCGGCCTGGAGATCTGCGCCTCCTCCGTGTTGAGCCGCGAACTGTTCGGCGAGACGGACCGGGTGATCCGCACGATGCTGCTGGCCGAATGCGAGCGGCTGCTCGGCGGCCCGGTCGGCGACATCCTGGGCTGGTCCGTGGTCCGGTTGTCGGAGGGCGTACCGCTCTTCCGGGTGGGCTGGCTGCGCCGGCTCCGGGAGCACGCGGCGCAGGCCGAGGTCCGGGACGGCGCGGCGGCCCGGATCCGGATCGCGGGCGACTGGCTGTCCAGCCCGAGCGTCGAGGGAGCGGTACGCAGCGCCCTGCGGGCCTGCGCGCTGCTGCTGCGCGGCCGCTGAACCACGGCGGCCCGACCGCCGAACCCCGCCGAACCACGCCCGCGCGGCCGCCGAACCACGCCGGCCCGACCGCCAAGCCACGGTTACTGAGCGAGTTCGTCCTCCGTTGGTGCGTAACCCACCACTATCACTTGCACGTTAAGTATGTGGGTAGGCACAATCCGTGCCCGGAGCATGTCTGCTCCGAGGAGAGTGAGGGGCACATGCACCGGAGGCGTACGGCGACGGACCACGGGCAGGTGGAACTGTCGCCGTCCACACCAGCTCCGGTTCAGGTACCACCGGTGCGAGCCACATGGCGACCGTGGCCGGCACCAGACCCGCACCTTCCACGGACGGCCTGCTCTGGAAGGAAAGACCGCGGAGCGAGCAGATCGACGGCGGCGCCATGCCAACCGGGCACGGGCCGACCGGACGTACCGCACCCCGGACGCGCCGGAACGGGCAGCCAGCCCGCGCCGGGCTGCCCCGCGTCCGGGAGGTACGGCCGATCTGTCGCACACCACCGCGGTCCTCGTTCACCCACTGTCACAGAACGGCGCGGGCCGGGCAGCCGGTGCGCGCCAGTCGCTCGCTCCGCGGGTACAGCACCAGAGCCTCTGGTGATCACACATTCATGTACCCGATTCAGTTGGTAGGTATAGATGAACCGCAAGTGGATATACCGGGTGGCGAGCGCCGCCGTCGTAGCTGGCGGAATGCTGCTGCTCGGCACCGGCACCGCGAACGCCGGGACACCCGTCCCGGGGTCCGACCAGCCTGCGACGCGTCCCGCGTCACCGCGGGGGAACGCGCAGCCGATCATCGCGCCGCGCCACTCCCTGCGGAAGCAGAAGCTGGCCAAGCTGGTCGGTCCACTGGACTTGCCGCGGTCCGTCTTCAACGAGTCGGCGGCCGCTCCGGAGGACCTTCCCGGTGTCACACCGGGAGAGACCCCCGGTAACGGAGGCCGGCTCGACGTACCGTCCCTGACCCGGACCGCCCAGAACGCCACGCAGCCGGTGACCCGCCTGGCTCCGTCCGCGGCCAAGCCGCTGACGGACCTGACGAACCCCGGCGGCGAGAGTGCCGAGGACACGGTGCCCGGTGTTCTGCCGATCCTCGGCTCGCTGACCGGTCCGGTCTCCGGGCTGGGTGGCGGCGGCCTGCCGGTCGGTTCCGAGGCGGCCGTACTGCCGCTCCCGCTGTCGGCACCGAGCCAGGTGCTGCCGCTGGGCGGGCTGACCGGTCCCGAGGCGGACGGACTGCCCTCGGTGGGCCAGGGCAACGTGCTGCCCACCGCCGACCTGCTCCAGCAGGTCGACATCCAGGCCGTGTTCGATCAGCTGATGGCTGACCAGGACGACGCGCCCCGGATGAACACGCTGCCCGCACCGGCCAAGAAGACCGCGCCGGGCAGCGAGGACGGTTCCCTGATCGACGACGTCACCGGCGGTGCCGGCCTGCCGGTCGGGGACCTCACCGGACCGGTCACCGACCGGCTCGGCGAGAGCCAGGAGGACGGTTCGCTGGTCGGCAACGTGACCGACGGTGTCAACGTCGCCGAACTGCCCGTTCGGGACCTCACCGGACCGGTCACCAACCGGCTCGGCGAGAGCCAGGAGGACGGCCCGCAGGCTCCCCAGGGGGTCGACGGAATCGACGGTCTGAACGGACTGGCCGGACTCGGCCAGCCCAACGGCGCACCGGGACAGTCGGGTCAGCCCGGCAACTCCGGCCAGCCGACGGCCGCGGCGCCCACGATGCCTGGCATGCCTGGCATGCCGAGCGCCGACAAGCCGGGCGCCACGAAGTCCGGCGCGGACAAGCCGGGTGTCAAGAAGTCGGGCACCCGGAAGTCCGGCACGCACCGGCTGCGCAGCACGAAGCCGGTTGCCCAGCCGGGCGGTACCCAGCCCGGCACCGCACCCGCGCAGCAGCCCGGCAGCCAGCCGGGTCAGGCGCCGGCCGCACAGCCCGCCGGTAGCCCGCTGAACGCGATGGGCGGACTGCTGGGCCTTCTGGGCCGCTGATCCACCGGTACGACCGACACGGGGTGGGCGTCCGAACCGGACGTCCGCCCCGTTCGTCTGCTCAACCGCGCCAGAGGGTGAGCATCATGGACTCGACGGCGATCCTGGGTTTCACGTTCGCCTCGACCGCCTCACGGCAGGCGAGTACCGCCTCCAGCCGGCGCAGGGTCGCCTCCGGCGCCCAGCGTTCGGCGGCGGCCCGGGCCAGCTCGGCCGTGTCGGCGTGTACGGGCGTGACCTGCGCCGCGAACCGGCTCGCCAGCACGTCCCGGTAGAAGCCGGCGAGGTCGGTGAGCGCCCGGTCCAGCGCGTCCCGTTCGGCCCGGGTGCCCCGGGTCTTCTGCCGACGCTCCAGGTCCTTCAGCTGGCCGGCCATCCCGCGTTTCGCCGCGGCCGCGCCCTTACCGGTGCCGCCCGCGCCGAGCGCGGTGGACAGCTCGTCCTTCTCCTTCGCGTCCTGCTCGACGGTGACCGTGGCGCGTTCCCGTTCGATCGCGGAGATCAGTTCGTCGGCCGCGTCGAAACAGGCGGCGAGCCCGGTGAGCTTGCGCGGTATCGCCAGGACCGCGGCCCGGGTCGCGCGGGCCTCCGGGTCGGTGGCGAGCCGGCGCGCCCGGCCGACGTGGCCCTGCGCCGCCGCGGCGGCCCAGGCAGCGGTCTCCGGATCGACCTGCTCGGCGGTCAGCATCGCGGACACCGCGTCCGCCCGGGGAGTGCCGAGCGTGACCGACCGGCACCGGGAACGGATCGTGACCGCGACGTCGTCGGGGTGCGTCGACGGCGCGCAGAGCAGGAACACGGTACGCGCGGGCGGCTCCTCGACGGCCTTCAGCAGCGCATTGCTGGCCGCCTCGGTCAACCGGTCCGCGTCGGTGATGACCAGTACCTGCCAGCGGCCCGACGACGGCGCGCCCTGCGCCCGCAGCACCAGCGAACGCATCGCGTCGACGCCGATGCTCAGCCCGTCCGGTACGACGAACCGCACGTCGGCGTGGGTACCGGCGAGCGTGGTGTGGCAGGCCTGGCACT
>JBAUUM010000967.1:0-5622 GCA_049582705.1 Actinocatenispora sp. | reverse complement strand
TGGCCGTGCGCGTCGTGGCCGTGGCCGTGCGCGTCGTGGCCGTGGCCGTACGCGTCATGGCCGTGCGCGTCGTGGCCGGCGTGGCCGGCATGGCCGTGGGTCGTGTGACCGTGCGCGTCGTGGCCGTGGCCGTGCGCGTCATGGCCGTGCGCGTCGTGGCCGGCGTGGCCGTGGGTCGGGGCGCCCTGCGGATGGTCACCCCCTCGGAGCTGGTCCAGCGCGTGGACCAGGAGCGGGCCCAGCACCGTGAGGCCGTCGGCCGCCGCGCCACGGGAGCCCGCCAGATTCACCACCAGGGTGCGGCCCGCGACGCCGGCGATGCCGCGGGACAGCGCCGCCGTCGGCACCTTCGTCGCGCCGAGGGACCGGATCGCCTCGGCGACGCCCGGCACCTGGTAGTCGATCACCCGCGCGGTCATCTCCGGCGTCCGGTCCGTCGGCGAGACGCCGGTACCGCCGCTGGTCACGACCACGTCGCAGGCTGCCTCGACGGCATCCCGCAGCGCCCGCTCGACCGGTTCCCCGTCGGCCACCACGACCGGATCGTCGACCCGCGCGCCCAACTGGCGCAGGCCCTCGACGAGGAGCGGCCCGCTGGTGTCCGCGTACACCCCGGTCGACGCGCGGTTCGACGCGACAACCACCCGTGCCCGGAAGCCGCTCATGTCCGCCCACCCTCCGCGTCGCGCACCCAGGTGCCGGTCTTGCCGCCATCCTTGCGCAGCACCCGTACCGCGTCGATGCTCGCCGCGGGGTCGACCGCCTTCACCATGTCGATCAGCGCGAGGCCGGTGGCGGCGACGGAGGTCAGGGCCTCCATCTCGACGCCGGTCCGGTCCGCGGTCCGGACCGTGACCGTGATGTCGACGGCGGAGTCGAGCAGCGTCAGGTCCACCACCACACCGTGTATCGCGATCGGATGGCAGAGCGGCACCAGGTCGGGGGTGCGTTTGGCCGCCATGATCCCGGCGATCCGGGCCACGGCGAGCGCGTCGCCCTTCGGCAGCGCGTCGGCACGCAGCAGGTCGATCACCGCGGCGGTGGTGTGCAGCGTGCCGGCCGCCACGGCGGTCCGGGCCGATATCTCCTTCGCCGACACGTCCACCATCCGCGCCGCACCGGTGTCGTCGACGTGGGTCAGCCCGGCCGGCTCCGGCCGCATGTCCTGGTCGGTCACATACCGAGCGTACGCAGCCCGTACTCGACACGACCGTCGGGTATCCACGCACCGCCTCCGGATCTTTACCGTTCGCGACGACATAACCGCTGGCCAGAGGACAATTCCGGGAAGTATTGATCAACAATTGTGCCCGGACTTAAGAGTGGCCGTGCCGTAACCGAGAGAGAAGCGCCATCCGTAATGCGGAGAGAAATGCATCCACCGCTCGGCCGATTAGCCATCGCATCGATGTCTCTCTATTCTGTCGATGTTCCACCGGCACGCTCTGCCGAGGGGCGGGATACCGGGCCGCGCGAAGATCACGCAGCTCACCCGTATCGCACTCACCGGCGATCCGCGTGCATCCCGCTCCCGGAGGCACGCATGACGACGACCGTCGTACGGCGACCCGCAGGGCCTGGCCCGCTGCGTCGGGCACCGCGCACGGCGGCCATTCACGCCCCGGCCCGGACACCACCCGGCACATCGAAAGGAGCGGCGACCATGCGCGAATACAACTGGGACTAGATCAACCCACACCCCAACCACCACACCGAAAGGAGCAGCCACCATGCGCGAATACAACTGGGACTAGCCATGTGCCACTCGGAACGGCGTAGTATTACCGCGCCCCGTCACGCATGCCATCCGGACCGGAAACGGTGAGCCAGCAGAGCCCCAGCGCCACCAACTCGCGCCTCACCCGGTACATCACCGGGTACGGCGTGGTGGCGGGCTGCATCCTGCTCCTCGCGATCTCGCAGCTGCCGGGACCCTCACCGGCCCTGGCATGGCAGGCGGCCGGCCTCACAGCCCTCTACAGCGTTGCCGGCCTCGCCACTCTCAGACTCCGGGTACGCAGCCAGAACATCCAGCTCGCCTGGGGCGAGGCGGCGCTCATCCTCGGCCTGGCGCTGCTGCCGGGCAGCGAGGTGGTGCTGACCGCCCTGCTCGGCCGGCTCATCGCCGAACTGGTGCAGCGCAGGCCCGGACAGAAACTCGTCCTCAACGTCGGCAAGCAGATCGTCGCGGTCAGCGCCGCGGTCACGACATGCCTGTCCATCGCCGGTTCACGGCCCGACCCCTTCACCGTTCGCGGTGTCGTCGGGCTGGTGACCGCCGCACTCGTCTTCGCCGTCATCGCGAACATTTCCGTGATGATCGCGGTCAACCTGGCGACCGGTGCCCCGGTACGGCGACTCGCCCTGCACCGGATCGAACTCGTCGCCATTGTGGGAAATGTCGGCGTGGCATTCGCGGCTCTTGCCATCATCCGGCTTGATTCGACCCTGCTGCTCGTCATTCCGCTTCTGGTCGTGATCCTGCGACTCATCTACACCAACCAGCTCCGCGCGTACACCGAACGGGATCTGTGGCAACGCATCGCCGCGGCCACCGACCAGTTCAGCGCCGTGGACCTGGAATCCGTACTGCGCGTCGCGGTCACCAGCGCGGCGGCCCTGTTCTCCGCCGACGAGGTGGAGATCCTGGTCCAGCTCGGCGACGAACCCGCGGGCCTGGTCCGCGGCGGCCACCGCGACATCACCTGGGCGGGCCCACCCGACGACGCGCCGGCGCCACGCGCCGGGCAGACGATCGTGGCGACGCTCGGCCGCCAGCACGGCACCGACGAGACGCCCGGCGACACCCGACCCGAGGGCGGATCGCACGACGATTCCGTCGACCGCTCCGACGCCGGCGAGACCCTGTCCGGCCCGGGCATGCTGACCCTCCGCTTCTCCGGACGGGTTCGGCTGAGCGAGAGCGAGTGGTACGCGCTGCACACGTTCGCCGCCGGACTCGGCACCGCGCTGCGCAACGCGTACGCGTACGCCGAGGCGCAGCAGCGGGCGCACCGGCACGCGCACGACGCCGCGCACGATCCGCTGACCGGCCTGGCGAACCGCCGACACCTGCTCGGCTACGGCGACGAGATGATCGAACGGCAGCCGGTTCGCGGCAACCACGCCCTCGTACTGATCGACCTGGACCACTTCAAGGAGATCAACGACACCCTCGGCCACTCCGCCGGTGACGAGGTGCTCAGCACCATCGCCCGCCGGCTCGCCACCGCCGCCGGCCCCGACGACCTGGTGGTACGGCTGGGCGGCGACGAGTTCGCGGTGCTGTTCGTGTCGCTGGCCGCTCCCGCGCTGGCGGTCCACCGGTCCCGGCAGATGCTCGCCACCCTGGACCCGCCGATCGAGGTCGACGGCATCCGGATCACCGTCAGCGGCAGCGCCGGGGTGGCCCTCGCGCCGAGTCACGGCGGGGTCGAGGAGTTGCTGCGCCGCGCCGACGTGGCCATGTACCGGGCGAAACGCGAGGGTGTGCCGCTGCACCAGTACGTCCGTGCGGAGGACACCGCCGACGTGGCCCGGCTGGCGCTGGGTGGCGACCTGCGGGCCGCGCTCGCCGAGGACCAGTTCGCGGTGCACTTCCAGCCCGTCGTCGACCTCGCCACCGGTGGAGTCGTGGCGGCGGAGGCCCTGGCACGCTGGCGTCACCCGCACCGCGGCGACCTGAGCCCGCACCGGTTCCTCACCGCGATCGAACGGTCCGGGCTGCTGCCCGCGTTCACCGAGGTGATCCTCGATTCGGCGCTGTCCGCGACCCAATCGTGGCAGGCCGCCGGCCACCCGGTCGGCATCTCGGTGAACGTGTCGCCGCGCAGCCTGCTCGACCCCGCCTTCCCGGACCTGGTCGAGGGCCGGCTGGCCCGCTACGACATCCCGGCCGGCCGGGTCACGCTGGAACTGACGGAGAGCCTGAACCTCAACCGGCTCGACGTGGTCGACCAGGTTCTGCTGGCCCTGCGCGAACTCGGCGTCCGGATCGCCCTCGACGACTTCGGCACCGGCACGTCCTCGCTGGCGATGCTGGCGCAGGTCCCGGTGGACGAGCTGAAGATCGACCGGAGCTTCGTCGCCGGACTGGCGTCCTCACACGAGTCGACGGCGGTGGTACGCAGCGCGATCGACCTCGGCCGCAGCCTGGACCTCGCGGTGGTCGCCGAAGGGGTCGAGAGCCAGCAGCAGCGCGCGCTGCTGTTCGAGATGGGCTGCCCCACCGGGCAGGGACACCTGTTCAGCCGGCCGGTACCGCCCGGGAAGCTGCACGACATCCTGGCGCGCGGCGGCGAACTCGCGCCGTCCATGTCGGCCGACGCCCAGGTGATCCGGATCCCGCCGGCCCGGATGGTCCGCCGACACCGACTGTGACACCACAGGCCCCGAGAGTGCTGTACTGCGGTCGGCGTCTCGGCCGCCGACCGCCGACGGGCCGGACGGTGCGAAACTGGCCGGCGTGACCCTGACCGATCGCTCGCTGGCGCTGACCCGCCGGGTACACGAGGCCGGCCGCGGCACGGCAGCGGACCTGGGGCTCTACGCGGTCTCCACGGCGTTCGCCGGGTTCACCGCGCTGTCCTCCACGCTGCCCCCGCACCGCACCTGGGGCGGCGTCGCCGTCATCGGATACGCCGCGCTCACCCTTCTCGCCCTCGGCCAGCTCCTCGCGTCCCGGTTCGGCCCGACCCGCCGCCTCGCCGCCCCCGCCGTACGGATGGTCCTGGTGTTCGTCGGCTGGACCGCGACCACCCTGCTGCCGCTGCTGATGGAGGCCGCGCAGCGGGCCAACGGCGCCGCCGGGCTCGCCCAGGACGAGGTCTCCGTGGTGGAGACCGCCGGCGCCCGGCTCGTCGACACCGGCAGCCCGTACCTGTCCCACGACGCGATCGTGCAGGCTCTGCCGAGCCTCGGCTACCTCGCCTACGTGCCGTACAACCCCGGCATCGCGGTCTTCGGGCTGCCCCGCCGGTACGCCGGGGACACCTGGTGGACCGACGCCCGGGTCGGGTTCGCCGCGGTCACCGCGGTCGCCCTGGTCGGCGCGCTGCTGCTGCTCCGCCGGTACGCGCCGGCCACCGCACTGGTCCGCGGCGCGCAGGCCGTCACCGTACTGCCCGTCTGCGCGCTGACCCTGGCCACCGGCGGCGACGACCTGCCCGTACTCGCCCTCGCCGTACTCGCGATGGCGTTCGCCGCCCGCGCGCTCGCCGACCCGTACGGCGGCCGGGGCCGGTGGCTGGTGGCCGGCCTCGTCATCGGCGACGCCGCGTCGATGAAGCTGTTCGCCTGGCCGGTACTGGTGATCCTGGCGGTACTGGCCGTCGCCCGGACCCGGCGGGGCACCGCGAGCTGGTTCGTCGTACCGGCCGTCGCCGTGCCCGTCCTGACGCTGCTGCCGGTGACGCTGCGCGACCCGGACGGCGTGACCGAGAACCTGGTCCGGTACCCGCTCGGCATGGGGCTGGCGGACAGCCCCGCCGCCAGCAACTTCCCCGGTCACCTCATCGCGGTACTCCTACCGCAGGGCGGCACCGTCGCCGCCGGGCTGCTCGTCGTCGCCGGGCTGGCGTTCGCCGCGCACCTGGTCGCCCGGCCGCCGGCCCACTCGGGCGC
>JBAUUM010000966.1:0-8777 GCA_049582705.1 Actinocatenispora sp. | reverse complement strand
GCGAAGGTCTGCGTCGTCACCGGCGGTGCCGGCCGGGACGAGCTCCTGACCGCTGCGCGCCGGGTCTACTCGCCGATCCGGCGGCCCCGTGGGACACCCGGATCTCGGCGGCGTCAGGCTCCGAAGTCGTCCGGCGCGTGGGTCTGTTCGAGCAGATACCACGACTCCAGCGCGGTGCGCTCGGCACCCGCCGCGACGGCAGCCCGGTGCACCGCCCCGTGCAACGTCCGCAGCTCCGCGGTCCGACCGGTGCTCCACAGGTACCCGGTGAGCCGGGTGGCCAGCCGCGCGCCGTCGTCGAGCCGACCCGATCGGCAGGCGGCGCACGCGGCGGCGACCAGCGCGGGATACTCGGCGTCGAGCCAGGCACTGCCGTGTTCGAGCGCGGGACGCACCAGCCACCTCGACAGTCCCGACACCGGCGTCCCGCCAGGCTCCCACGGGCTGGTCGGATTGGTGGCCGCAAGCCGGTTCGCCAGGTCGGCGAGCTGAGTTCCGGCCAGGATCATCCGCCGCAGCGCGGCCGCGCGGTCGGCCTCGGAATCCTCGGCCAGGCACCGTTCCCTGCCGTACACCTTGATCAGGTCGGGCAGTCGGTAGCGGAGCTGACCGGCCGCATCACTGCCGATCGCGTCGACCAGGTTCGCGTCGACGAGCCGGTCCAGTACCGCCTCCGCGTCGTGGACGTCCAGCAGCGCGGCGAGCGTCCAGGCGGCGAAGTCGCCAGAGCTGTGCGCGGCCAGCAGCCGCAGCGCCCGTCGGTCGAAATCGCAGAGGCCCTCGTAGCTCGGCGCCAGGGTGGCCCGGATCTGGAGGTCGTCGACGGAGAGCTCGTCGAGGCGTCGCCGTTCGTCGCCGAGCCGGTCGGCGAGGTGCGCCAGGGACCAGTCGGGCCGGCGGGCCAGCCGGGCCGCGGCGATGCCCAGCGCCATCGGGACACGACCGCAGAACCGCACGATGCGCTGCGCCGCGTCGTGCTCGGCGGCCACCCGTCGAGCACCGACCACAGTGGACAACATGGCCACACCCTCCGCCGTGGTGAGCGGTTCCAGCAGACCCGATCCGGCCGCCGCCAACCCGCTGAGCCGGTTGCGGCTGGTGACCAGCACGGCACCCCCCGCGGTGCCGGGCAGCAACGGACGGACCTGGCCCGGACTGTGCGCGTCGTCCAGCACCACCAGCAGCTGACGGTCCGCGAGACGGGCGCGGTACGCGCTGGCCCGTGCCTCGGTGCCGTTCGGGATGGCGGGGCCGGGCACGCCGAGCAGCTGCAGCAGCTCTCCCAGTACTGCATTCGGGTCGCGCGGCTCCGCCGAGCTGCCGGCCAGCCGGACGAACAGCTGCCCGTCCGGGAAGGTGTCCCGGACCTGGTGGGCCAGATGCACCGCGAGGGCGGTCTTGCCCACGCCGGGGGTGCCGGAGACCACGACCACCGGTACGGCGGTGCCGCCGGCGGTGAGCAGCCGCGTCCCACGTCGTACCGCGCGTTCCCGGCCGGTGAAGTCGGTCGCGTCCGGCGGCAGCTGACAGACCGGGAAGGCGTCGGAGGTGTTCGCGGGCGCGGTGGCTTCGCCCAGTTCGCCGCGCAGCACCTGGACGTGCAGCCGCTGCAGTTCCGGGCCGGGTTCCACGCCGAGTGCGCGGACCAGGGCGGCGCGCCCGGTCGTGTAGGTGTCCAGCGCCTCGGTGGGCCGGCCGGACCGGGCGAGCGCCAGCATCAGGTGGCCGCGCAGGCGCTCGCGCAGCGGGTTGGCCTCCACGAGTTCCTGGAGTTCGCTGATCAGTTCGGGTCCGCGGCCGACGGCAAGTTCCGCGGCCAGACAGTCCTCCGTGAACACCAGCCGGTCCTCCTCCAGCGCGCTGAGTTGCGCGGCCAGCAGAGGTACCGGCAGGCCGTCCAGGGGCCTGCCCCGCCACATCGTCAGCGCCGCGCGGAATCGGCGCGCGGCGACGAGGAAGTCGCCGGCCGCCGCGTACCGGCGGGCGGTGCGGCCGGCCGCCCGGAAGGCGACGAGGTCCAGATCCGTGGGATTCAGCCGGATCCGGTAGCTGCGGTCCACGTGCTCGATGGTGCCCGGGGGCAGCACCTGACGCAGTCTGGACACGTAGCTCTGCAGGTTGGCCGCGTGCGACGCCGGCGGCGTGCCCTGCCACAGAGCGTCGGCCAGGGTCGCGACCGGCACCGGGGTGTTGTTGTGCAGCAACAGAACCGCGAGCACCGTGCGGGCGTTGCTGCCGGGGATCCGTACCGGGGAACCGTCGTCGTTGCTGACCGACAAGGGGCCCAGGATCTGGTACTTCACACTGCTCCATTCCGGTGACCGTGTCGGTCACCGTCCACCTGCAGCGCCTCCCCATGACACCGACCTCGGAGGGTACGAGATGAGATCAACGGTCGTGGACGTCACGCTCGGCAACCGGAGGCGGCACGGCACGTCGATGATGTGTCGGCTGTTCCATACGCCCGCCATAGCTGCAGCCAGCCGTCGCCATACGCCGGTTGCGGGTCGCCCGGCGAAATTCTTACTCTCTGTGTTCCGCCGCCGGGAGGGCTTCGGCGTCGATGCGTGCGCGCCGTCGACGACGCGTCGCAGATCTCGTGGACCGTCGGCACACCGACGGTCCACGATTCCCTCACCCGGCTCGGCCAGTACAGCGACCGCACTCACGTGCCGTGACAGGGAGAATCATGTCGACGTTTCCACCATCCGGCGGCCCCGGACCCGAAGGTCAGCCATGGAACGGGGGGCCCGGCCAGCCGCCGTCCGGCGGATTCCCGCCTCCGGGCGGCGCGCCGATGCCACCCGAGGCCGGCGGTCCCGTTCCGCCGCCCGGTGCGCCGATCCCGCCGAAGTCCAAGGGCAGCAAGGCTCCGATGATCATCGGCATCGTCGTGGTCGTCCTGGTGGTGTGCTGTGGTGGTCTCGGCGTCGCCGGCTACTTCAGCAGCAAGGATGGCAAGGACTCGTCGAATTCGGCGACGGGCGGCGACTCGTCGGACACCGGGGCCGACGTCAGCCCGTCGGCGTCGGCCGACGCCGACGTGGACGGTGACCTGGCGCAGTTCCACAACGACGACTGCCTGACGCAGAAGGGTTCGGAGGTCGACGTGGCCAGCTGTACCGATCCCGGCGCGTACAAGGTGCTGCTGCGGGTCAACTACACGACCGCCGAGTCGGCCTGCGCCGAAACGGACTACACCGAGATGCTCTACCAGGACGGCTCCGGCAAGCTGCACGACTTCATCCTGTGCATCGCGCCGGTGAAGTGACCGGCTGACCCAGTCCGCCGGCGGCGGGTACGGCCGACGGGCCGTCCACCGCCGGCACCCGGGCCGCGCCTCTCTCTGCCGAGGCGCGGCCCGTTTTGCTGTGTGCCCACCTCGTTCGGGGACCCGGGTTGCCCTAACATGCCTGGCTGGTTATATTGCCCTCATGGCATCAACGTTCGAGGTCCTGGCCGAGCCGCGACGCCGGCAGATTCTCGACCTGCTCCGGGACGGTGAACGCCCCGTGGGGGACCTGGTGGACCGGCTCGGCCTGACCCAGCCCGCGGTGTCCAAACACCTCCGGGTGCTGCGCGCGGTCGGCCTCGTCGAGGTACGCCAGGACGCGCAGCGCCGCTGGTACCGGCTGAGAGCGGAACCGCTGAGCGAGATCGACGCCTGGCTCGCGCCGTACCGACGGTTCTGGAACGACCGGCTCGACGCGCTGGAGCGACGGCTTGACGAGATGCCCGACGGTGAAGACGGGTCGCAACGGTGACGAGCTATCGGAAGGAAGAGCCCGACATGGTGGACACGATGGGGTCGCTGGGCGTCATCGACGGCAAGCCCGTGCTCCAGTTCGCGCGCGACCTGCCCCACCCGCCGGACAAGGTGTGGCGGGTGATCTCCGACCCGACCGAGATGCGGCACTGGTTCCCGGCGGAGGTGCAGGCCGAGCAGCGGGCCGGCGCGCCGATGCGGTTCGTCTTCGACGACGGCGACGTCGACGGCACGACCTTCGCCGAGGGCGAGGTCATCGAGTTCGATCCGCCGAAGGTGTACGCGTTCCGCTGGGGCGACTCGATGCTGCGCTTCGAGGTGGTACCCACCGACGAGGGCTGCCGGCTCATCTTCACCCACGTGCTGAGCGGCACCGGCACCGCCGGCGACCTGCCCTCCGCCGCGCGCCAGGCCACCGGCTGGGACGGCTGCCTGGGCATGCTCGTCGCGTACCTCGACGGGCGCACCGAGTCGCTGGAGGGGGCCTGGTGGTTCCGGGGCGCCGAACGCTACATCGAGCGGTTCGGGCTCGCGAAGGGCGCGGTGTACGACGCCGGCGACGGTTGGCTCCTGCGGTTCGACCGTGACCTGGTGCAGTCCGTCGCGGAGGTCTGGACGACCTTCATGGGTCGGCAGAACCCGGCGGTCGGCGCCGTGCCGCCGCGCGGATGCACCAACTCCTACGTGCCCGCCGGACGGATCACCCGCGTCGACGCGCCGAACATGCTCGAATTCCAGTGGGAGCACGACGGCGTACCGGCGGGCCGGGTCCGCATCGAACTCGCGGTGCAGGAACCCATCGGCTGCCGGCTCACCCTGACCCAGACCGTGCCGGCCGAGCGCGCCGGGGGCCGGCCGACCGCGTTGGCCGCCTGGCAGACCCACCTGGAACTGCTGTTCGCGGCCCTGCACGGGGAGATCCGCCGCCCGTGGCCGGCCGAGCGCACCGAAGAACTGCGGGAGTGGTACGCCGAGGACCTCGACCGGGCACACGAGGCCGAGCACTCCGACGACGTGGAGTCCACGGAGGATTCCCCGTACGCCACGGAGGACTCCCCGGCCGAGCCCGGCGGCGGCGAACCTGATGCCGGCGAACCCGACGGTGGCGAACCCGGCGCGGTCGCCGAGGTGGACACTGCCGACGCGGCCGCGGACGCCGATGGACCCGGTGACGCGGAGGCATCCGGTGCGGCGACCGGTGCCGACGGCGCGGAGAAGCCCGACAGCGCGGAGAAACGCGGCGCCGCTGAGAAGGCCGGCGCCGCGGACACGGCGGGCGGCGGCGCCAGCTCCCGCTGAGAAGGTGCGTCGAGCGGTCCCGGCGATGGCCGGGGCCGCGCGGCAGTCAGCCGGTACGCAACGCGGCGAGCACGAAGTCGGTGACCTCCGCCGCGAGTTGGTCGGCGGTCTTCGGCCCGTTCGGGCGGTACCAGGTGGGCAGCTGGTTGATCATCCCGAACACCATCAGCGTCACGGTCTCGGCGGAGATCGTCGCCGAGAAGTCGCCCGCCGCCTGCCCCTCGGCGATCAGCGCGCGGAACGTCTCGTGGTACCGGCGCCGGTCGGCCCGCATCGCGGCGCGCCGGTCGGGTTGGAGCCGGTGCATCTCGCGGGTGAACACCGCGGTCTGCTCTACCCGCTCCGTCGTCGTCCCGATCAGGTTCGCGATGATCCCGCGGACCATCTCCGGGCGGGGCAGGTCCCGGGACCGGATGTCGTCGAGCCCGGCCAGCTGCACCGCGAGCAGTCCGTGGTAGATCTCGTACAGCAGGTCGTCCTTGGACCCGAAGTAGTGGTACAGCGCGCCCTTGGTGACGTTCGCCCGGGCCACGATCTGCTGCACCGACGTGCTGTCGAAGCCCTGTTCGGCGAAGAGCGCCACCGCCGCGCCGAGGATGCGCTCGCGCACCATGCTCGGCGTCCGCAGCGGTCCGGCCATGGAGCTACCTCAGCCCCGGTCGCGGTACTTGGCCAGCTCGCGGCGTGCCACCGAGCGACGGTGCACCTCGTCCGGGCCGTCCGCGATACGCAACGTGCGGGCGTGCGCGTACAGCGCCGCCAGCGGCGTGTCACCCGAGACGCCGGCCGCGCCGTGCGCCTGGATCGCCCGGTCGATCACCCAGCAGGCCATCTCCGGCACGACCACCTTGATCGCGGCGATCTCCGTGGCGGCGCCCCGGTTGCCGACCGTGTCCATCAGCCACGCGGTCTTGAGTACCAGGAGCCGGGCCTGTTCGATCCGGATGCGCGCGTCGGCGATCCACTCCCGGACCACGCCCTGCTCCGCGATCGGCGCACCGAACGCGGTACGCCCCGACGTGCGGGCGCACAGCAGTTCCAACGCGCGTTCCGCCATGCCGATCAGCCGCATGCAGTGGTGGATGCGGCCGGGGCCGAGCCGTGCCTGGGCCATCGCGAAGCCCTCGTTCTCGCCGCCCAGCAGGTTGGCGGCGGGGACCCGGACGCCGTCGTACACGATCTCGGCGTGCCCGCCGTGGGTGCGCTCGTCGAAGCCGAAGACGGTGGTGGGTCGGCGGATCTCGACACCGGGGGAGTCCAGCGGCACCAGGATCATGCTGTGCCGCCGGTGTCGGGGACCGTCCGGATCGGTGACGCCCATGACGATCGCCACCCGGCAGCGCGGGTTCATGCCGCCCGAGGACCACCACTTGTGGCCGGTCACCACGTACCCGTCGCCGTCGGCCTCGATGCGGGTGGTGATGTTGCTGGCGTCCGAACTGGCCACCGCGGGCTCGGTCATCGAGAAACAGGATCGGATCTCGCCGGCCAGCAACGGATCCAGCCACTGCTTCTTCTGCTCCGCCGTGCCGAACGTGGCGAGCAGCTCCATGTTCCCGGTGTCGGGTGCCGAGCAGTTCATCGCCTCCGGCGCGATCCGCGGGCTGCGGCCGGTCAGTTCCGCGATCGGTGCGTACTCCATGATGGACAGTCCCGCGCCGTGCTCACGGTCGGGCAGGAAGAGGTTCCACAGGCCGCGCTCCCGAGCCTGCGCCTTCAACTCCGCCAGCACGGGCGGCGCGTCCCACCGGTCGGGTTCCGCGTCGGCCTGCGCGGAGAACACCGGCTCCGCCGGGTACACGCACTCGGTCATGAACCGTTCGGCGGTGGCGTGCAGTTCGCGCGCCCGCTCACTGTGGCCGAATTCCACTACGCCCCCTTGGTCAGTGCGTCCCGGCCGAGGTCGACCAGGGTCGGTACCCGCGCGCCGATGCTGTCGAAGTCCGCGCCCACCGTCTCACCGGCCAGGAACCGCGCGTGGATGCCCTCGGAGATGATGGCGAGCTTGTAGTAGCCCAACGCGACGTACCAGTTGAGCTGGTCGACGCGGACCCCGCTGGCCTCCGAGTACCAGGCGAGCAGGGTCTCGCCGGACGGGAAGCCGAGCGTGGCCGGTAGCGGCGCCGCGGCCGTGCTCAGCCCGTGCCGGGACAGTTCGGTGTAGACGTAGAGCAGACCGACGTCGGCCAGCGGATCGCCGATCGTGGCCATCTCCCAGTCCAGCACGGCGGCGACCCGGGTCAGGCCGTCGTCGAACATGACGTTGTCCAGCCGGTAGTCGCCGTGCACGATGCCGTGCCGGGCCGAGTCCGGTACGGCGCCGGCGAGGTCGGTGTGCAGCGCGTCGAGCGGTGGCAGCTCCCGGGTCGCGGAACGCTCCCACTGTCGGTACCAGCGGGAGACCTGCCGGGTCAGGTAGCCGTCCGGCCGCCCGAAGTCGGCGAGGCCGACCTCGTCGGGCCGGATCCGGTGCAGGCGCACCAGCACGTCCATCAGCAGGCGGGCACAGCGCGGTACGTCGTCCGGGCCGAGCCGCGCGTAGTCGTCGGCGGCCCGCAGAACCACCCCGGGCACCTCACCCATCAGGTAGAACGGCGCCCCGAGCACGCTGTCGTCGGCGCACAGCAGCAGCGCGTCCGGTACCGGGACCTCGGTGTCGCGCAGGGCGCGGATCACCGTGTACTCCCGGTTCATGTCGTGCGCGGTGGGCAGTACGTGCCCCAGTGGCGGTCGGCGCAGCACCCAGCGGGTCCGACCGTCGGTCAGCCGGTACGTCAGGTTGGACCGACCACCCGCGATGACCTCGCCGCTGAGCGCCCCGGCGAGCCCGCCCGGCAGCGCTTCGGCAAGGTAGGGGGTGAGGCGGGCCAGATCCAGGCCGGGCAGGTCCGTGGTCACCGCCACCTCCTCAACATACCGACTGGTCGGTATGCACGCTACCGTGTGTTCCGGCCCCGGTGTCAACCAACGGACGGGAGTTGCCCATGCGACGCGGACTGCTCGTCGACTACGGCGGCGTACTCACCGGCAACGTGTTCGCCTCCTTCGACGCGTTCTGCGTCGACGCCGGGCTGCCCGCCGGTCGGATCGTCGAGGTGTTCCGCGCGGACGCCGATGCCCGCGACCTGCTGGTCGGGATGGAGCGCGGCACCACGCCCGTCACGGACTTCGAGCAGGGCCTCGCCGCCCGGCTCGGCGTCGGATCCGCCGGGCTCATCCGGCGGCTGATGGCCCGCGCCGCGCCCGACCTGGCGATGCTCGAGGCGGTCCGGTCCGCCCGGCAGCACGGGATCCGTACCGCGCTGGTGTCCAACTCCTGGGGCACCGACGGCTACGACCGCCCGGCCCTGGCCGAGCTGTTCGACGCCGTACTGATCTCCGGTGAGCTGGGTGTGCGCAAACCGTCCCGGGAGATCTACCAACGGGCTGCCGACGCGATCGGCGTGCCCACCGGCCAGTGCGTTTTCGTCGACGACCTGGCCCAGAACCTGACGCCCGCCCGGGCGCTAGGGATGACCACCGTGCTGCACGACGACACGGCGACGACCCTCGCCCAGCTCGCCACGCTGCTGGACGTTCCGCTGCCCTGACTGTGAGGATTCCGTTCGCAGCCTGATCGTGTTGGGCTGTGGGTTGGTGGCTACGGGTGTGACTCTTGCCCTGACTGGCTTCGTGCCTTTGGCGGGACTTGTCCACCCGTGGTCGCCGGCCC
>JBAUUM010000965.1:0-6562 GCA_049582705.1 Actinocatenispora sp. | reverse complement strand
GGATCCAGCAGACCGTCGGCGGCCGCGCGCTAGGCCGCCGCCCGGCCGTCGGCGGCGAGCGTCGACAGCGGCAACCCGTCGACCAGCCGGGTGCGCAGCAGGACCTGCTCGGTGAACCGCTCGGCGGGCGAGAGAATCTCCCGACCCTGCCCCGGCGAACCCGACGCCAGCCGGCCCGCGTACGTGCTGGGGTGCCGGACGTTCCACCACCGGACCCCGCCGACGTGGCTGTGCGCACCGGGCCCGAAGCCCCACCAGTCGCCGTCGGTCCAGTACAGCAGGTTGTGCCGGCAGCGGGCGGCGTCGTCGGCGGCCCAGTTCGACACCTCGTACCAGGACAGACCCGCCGCGGTCAGCATCTCGTCCGCGATCAGGTAGCGGTCCGCGGCCGCGTCGTCGGACGGCGCCGGCAGCTCACCGCGACGTACCCGCGCGGCGAGCCGGGTGCCGTCCTCCACGATCAGCGAGTACGCCGACACGTGGTCCACGACGCCGTCGGCGACCGCACCGAGGACGGAGTCGAGGCTGGTCCGCCAGTCGTCCAGGCTCTCGCCGGGCGTGCCGTAGATCAGGTCCAGGTTGACGTGCGCGAATCCCGCCGCCGCGGCCTGCCGGGCGGCGGCCACCGCGCGTCCCGGCGTGTGCCGGCGCTCCAGTACCGCCAGTACCTGCGGCACCGCCGACTGCATGCCCAGCGAGATCCGGGTGAAGCCGGCCGCGCGCAGTCGCGCCAACGACTCCGGGGTCACCGACTCGGGGTTGGCCTCGGTACTGATCTCCGCGTCGGGTGCCAGCCCGAACGTCTCCCGGACGCCGTCCAGGATGCGCGCCAGGTCGTCGGAGGGCAGCAGGGTCGGCGTGCCGCCGCCGAAGAAGACCGTGTCCACCGGCGGCGGGTCCGCGCCGAGCACCCGACGGGCCAGGGCGACCTCGGCGAGAACCAGGTCCGGGTACGACTCCCGGGTCACCCCGCCGGCCAGTTCCTCGGCGGTGTACGTGTTGAAGTCGCAGTATCCGCACCGGCTGGCGCAGAACGGCACGTGCACGTACACACCGAAGCCGTGCTGACCGAGTCGGGCGAGGGCGACGTCGTCGAGGGCGCCGTCGGCGGGGACGGGACGGCCGTCGGGCATGGTGGCAGGCACCCGACCAGTGTGCTCCGCGCCGACCGGCGGCCCCGGCGAGGGAGGGCGCCCGGTCGCCGTACGGCGGGGCACCCCGGCGGCCGCACGCTGCGCGGGGCGGGTCGAACCCGCTCGTTAACCTGGAACGGTGACAGAGACATCCGACGCCGCGACGCCCCTGGTCCGCTACGACGTCGTGGGCGGTGTGGCAACACTCACAATGGACAGCGACGCCAACCGCAACGCGCTGTCCCGCCGGCTGATCTCCGAGATGCTCGCCGGCCTGCGCCGGGCGATGGCCGAGGACACCGTGCGCGCGGTGCTGATCGACCACGTCGGCCGGGTGTTCTGCTCCGGCGCCGACCTGGCCGAGACCGCCGCGGCGCGGGCCACCGGCGAGGTGCCGGCCGGCGCGATGCCCGAGCTGCTGGCGGAGATCTGGGACGCCCCGAAGCCGGTGGTGGCACGGGTCGGCGGGTCGGCCCGCGCCGGTGGCCTCGGTCTCATCGCCGCCTGCGACCTGGCGGTGGCCGACGAGGCCGCGACGTTCGCGTTCACCGAGGTCCGGTTGGGTGTGATCCCCGCGGTGATCTCGGCACCGGTACTCCGCCGGCTGCCCGCCCGCGCGGCCAGCGAGCTCTACCTGACCGGCGAGGTGTTCGACGGACACCGGGCCGCACAGCTCGGCCTGGTCACGACCGCGGTACCGGCGGACGAGGTCACCGCCACCGTGGAGCGCTACCTCGCGGCGCTGCTGCGCGGCGCGCCCGAGGCGTTGGCCGGCGCGAAGGGCCTCCTGCACCGTCAGCCGCTGGACCCGATCCGGGCAGACCTGGACGAACTCGCCCAGCTGTCCGTGCGGTACTTCCAGTCCGACGAGGGCCGCGAAGGCGTCGCCGCGTTCCGGGAGAAGCGCAACCCCGCCTGGGTTCCCACCGAAGCGCGGTGAGCGGAAGAACACCTGGCAGCCACGCCCGGAACCTGCCACGCTGGATGACGCATCGGCAGATCGGCGGACGTGTCGGGCACCGTCGTCGACCACCGCATGCCACCCGCTGCATGTGACCACGAGCCGGGACCCGTGTCCCGCCGATGTGAAGGAGGCGGCCTGTGCGAGGTCGTGTGGTGCTGGCCACCCTCGCCGTGACCCTGTCCGTGACAGGGTGCGGGGTCGGTGAGAAGTTCAAACCGGCACTGCTGTCGTCCTGCACGGTCCACGCCGAGGGCGGCGACGTCGCCCTCAACGTCGACCAGATGGCCAACGCCGCCACCATCTCCGCCGTCGGGGTACGCCGACAGCTCCCGGACCGGGCCGTCGTGGTGGCGCTGGCCACCGCGCTCCAGGAGTCCAAGCTGACGAACCTGAACAGCGGGGACGGCGACCGGGACTCCGTCGGACTGTTCCAGCAGCGGCCCAGCCAGGGTTGGGGCGACCCGAAACAGCTCAACGACCCCCGCTACGCCGCCGGGGAGTTCTACGACCACCTCGTCGGGATCGACGGCTGGCTCGACATGCGGGTCACCGACGCCGCGCAGGCCGTACAGCACAGCGGCGCGCCCGAGGAGTACCAGAAGTGGGCGGCGGAGGCGGAGACGCTGACCGGTGCGCTGGTCGGCGCGCAGGGCGCGAGCCTGTCCTGCAGCCTGCACGACGGGCCGGCGAAGCGCGGTACGACCGCGATGCGGGCGCTGACCGACGAACTCCGGCTCGACTGGGGCAGGCAGGCACAGACCGACACCTCGGACGGCACCGGCCTCCAGATCACCCCGACCGGGCAACGGTCCGGGTGGCAGATCGCACACTGGATGGTCGCGCACGCACAGGCCGACGGCATCGAGCAGGTGCGGTACGGCGCCCGGCAGTGGACCGTGCAGAGCGGTGGCTGGCACACGGTGAAGTCGGGTCAGGCCGCCAGCGACACCGCACCACCGGTACAGGCACGGGTGTACGCGACGAAGAAGAAGTGATCCGGCCCGGTTACTGCACCGACAGGTGCACGTGGTTCGTGTGTTCCGCCGACGGTGACCCGCTGCCGTTGTAGTTCTGCCAACCGACACCGGGCAGCCAGATCTGCCGGAACCAGATCACGTACAGCACGGCGAGGCGGTCGGAGTTCGCGATGAACCAGGCGGCCAGGTTGTTGCCGTAGTTCTTCGCGTCACCGCTGGCGACACCGCCGAAGCCGTCCGGGGTGACGGAGAAGTCACACGCCCGACCACGAGGATGTTCGCCGCCGTCCTCCTGCGGTCGGTAGCACGCGGTGAACCGGGTGTACCCGGCCTTGCGTGCCTCCTGGTACGCGTGCAGCAGACGCGGCGTGATGCAGCCCGACGTGGTCGGGTCGTCCACCGAACAGGACTCCGAGGGCCAGCTGCCGTCCGGGTTGCGCGGCGCCGGGGTGGCCGACGCGCTGCCCCCTCCGTAGCCGGTGCCCGGGCCGCCGCTCACCGCGTCGACCGCCTCCTGGGCCTGGTCCCGGCGCTTCTTCAGGGTGCCGAGCTGCTTCTTCTGCTGCGCGATGGCCGTGTCGAGCGCCAGCTGCTGCTCGGCCTGCCGCTGCCGCGCGGTGCGCAGCGCCCGGATCTTCTGTCCGTCCCGGACACCCAGGTACGTCAACGTGTCCGACATCGCGAGGAACTCGGTCGCCGAACGCCCCTGCAAAGCGAGGGTGACCAACGACGTGCCACCGCCCCGGTACTTCACCGCCGCGACCTGGCCGACCTCATCGCTCAGCGTGGCGATCTGCCGCTTACCCTCGGCCAGGTCCTTCGCCAACTGCTTGCGCCGCTTGGTGGTCGCGGTCAGCTTCGACTTCGCGTTGTTGTAGTTGCGGGCCGCGGTCTCCAGCTTCTTGCGGACCGAGGGGGTCCCACCCTCGTCCGGGTCGGCCAACGCGGCACCGCCCGGCAGCAGGGTCACCACGAGCGTGACGGCGGCCAGCACCGCGGGCACCAGCACACGCCACCGGCGGGCGAGAACGGCGAACATGTCAGTCGGCCATCCCTCGTGTCGACCGCCTGCTGGCCGTGGACCGGCGTCGTCCACCGTGGTCCGCGGCTGCGCCCCGGGGGGTTCGGCCCGCCCTGTCGGGCGAGGAGGCGGCGACCGCCGCCGGCACCGTGCGGAGCCGAATCCTCGACGGTCGAATCCACAGGGTACCGACCGGGCACCGGCTGGCAAGACCGCCGTCAGCGCCACCGCAGGTCACGGAGCCGAAACCGGGCCCACCGGCGCCGAGGATCGGGGCCGGTCACATCCCACCGGACACGTCCCGGCCGGCGGGTTCCCGCGGTGCAGGCGGCAGGCCGGGACCGCGGCGGGCACCGGGTCCGTTACTTCTTGCCCTGCTTGGTGTCCGTGGCGGAATCCGAGGACAGCGCGGCGATGAAGGCCTCCTGGGGGACCTCGACCCGGCCCACCATCTTCATCCGCTTCTTGCCCTCCTTCTGCTTCTCCAGCAGCTTCCGCTTCCGGGTGATGTCACCGCCGTAACACTTCGCCAGCACGTCCTTACGGATCGCCCGGATGTTCTCGCGCGCGATGATCTTCGTACCGATCGCGGCCTGGATGGGCACCTCGAACTGCTGCCGCGGGATCAGCGAACGGAGCTTCGTGGTCAGCTGGACGCCGTACGCGTACGCCTTGTCCTTGTGCACGATCGCGGAGAACGCGTCCACCGCCTCACCGTGCAACAGGATGTCGACCTTGACCAGGCTGGCGTCCTGCTCGCCGCTCGGCTCGTAGTCCAGCGAGGCGTACCCGCGGGTCCGGGACTTGAGCTGGTCGAAGAAGTCGAAGATGATCTCGGCCAGTGGCAGCGTGTACCGCAGCTCCACCCGGTCCTCGGACAGGTAGTCCATGCCGAGCAGCTGGCCGCGCCGGCCCTGGCAGATCTCCATGACGGCGCCGACGAAGTCGTTGGGCGTCAGCACCGTGGCCCGCACCACCGGCTCGTACACCACGGCGACCTTGCCCGTCGGGTACTCGCTCGGGTTGGTCACCACGTGCTCGGTGTCGTCCTCCAGCGTCACCCGGTACACCACGTTCGGCGCCGTGGAGATCAGTTCGAGGTTGAACTCGCGCTCCAGCCGCTCCCGGATGATCTCCAGGTGCAGCAGCCCCAGGAAGCCGCACCGGAACCCGAAGCCGAGCGCCGCGGACGTCTCCGGCTCGTACACCAGGGCCGCGTCGTTGAGCTTCAGCTTGTCCAGGGCGTCGCGCAGGTCCGGGTAGTCCGACCCGTCGATGGGATAGAGGCCCGAGTAGACCATCGGCCTCGGGTCGGCGTACCCCCCGAGCGCCTGCTCGGCCTGACGGGACAGCGCGGTGACCGTGTCGCCCACCTTCGACTGCCGTACGTCCTTCACGCCGGTGATCAGATAGCCGACCTCGCCCACCCCGAGCGCGGGCGACTTCACCGGCTCCGGCGAGATCACGCCGAGCTCCAGCAGTTCGTGCGTGGCGCCGGTGGACATCATGGTGAGGCGGTCCCGGGCGCTGATCCGACCGTCCACCATCCGCACGTACGTGACCACGCCGCGGTAGATGTCGTACACCGAGTCGAAGATCAGCGCACGCGGCGGCGCGTCCGGGTCTCCCACCGGGGGCGTGAACTGCCGGACGATCTCGTCCAGCAGGTGCTCGACGCCCTCGCCGGTCTTGCCGGACACCCGGAGGCAGTCCTCGGGCTGGCAGCCGATCAGGTGCGCCAGCTCCGCCGCGTACTTCTCCGGCTGCGCGGCCGGCAGGTCGATCTTGTTCAGCACCGGGATGACGTGCAGGTCGTTCTCCAGCGCCAGGTACAGGTTGGCCAGCGTCTGCGCCTCGATCCCCTGCGCGGCGTCGACCAGCAGGATCGCGCCCTCGCACGCGGCCAGGCTGCGCGAGACCTCGTAGGTGAAGTCGACGTGACCGGGGGTGTCGATCATGTTCAGCACGAACGACTCGCCGGACCGCTCGCCGTGCCGGACGGTCCACGGCAACCGGACCGCCTGGCTCTTGATCGTGATGCCGCGTTCCCGCTCGATGTCCATCCGGTCCAGGTACTGGGCGCGCATCTGCCGGGCGTCGACCACACCGGTCGCCTGCAGCATGCGGTCGGCCAGGGTGGACTTGCCGTGGTCGATGTGCGCGATGATGCAGAAGTTGCGGATCCGCTGCGGTTCGGTGGTACCGGGATCGAGCTTGGCGGGCACGCGGGGTCCGATCTGTCGGGGCACGGTCTGTCGTGGGTGCGCTTGCGTGTGGCGCCGCACCGGCGCACGGCTACGCCGACCGACGCGGGACGCCGGCCCCCTCTATGCTCCCACGTCCCGCCACACCGTCGCCCACACATCCACGGCGCTCCGACTCCGGCGCACCCGCAGCGCACCGGTAGGGGGCCGCAGGTGCAGCCGCGGCTCCCTGTCGGTGTGGCCATGCGGCCCGGATGATCTCC
>JBAUUM010000964.1:0-1603 GCA_049582705.1 Actinocatenispora sp. | reverse complement strand
CATCTTCCCGCGGCTCAACTTCGCCGAGGCCGTCGCGCTGGGCGCCGTGATCAGTCCCACGGATGCCGTGGCTGCGACCTCGCTCGGCAAGCGGCTTGGGCTGCCTCCGCGGTTGGTCACCATTCTGGAGGGCGAGAGCCTGGTCAATGACGCCACCGCGCTGGTGACGCTGCGGGTGGCCACCGGGGCGGTCATCGGCGCGACGGTCAGCGCCACCGACATCGCCTGGCACGCGGCGCTGGCGGTCGGCGGCGGGCTGGCGATCGGCGCGGTCGTCGCGATGGTGGTGGCCTTCCTGCACCGCCGTACCACCGATCCGTTGCTGGACAACGCGTTGTCCCTGCTGACCCCGTTCGTGGCGTTCTTTCCGGCGGAACTGGCCGACGCGTCCGGGGTGGTCGCCGTGGTGACGGCGGGCCTGTACCTGGGGCACCGGTGGCCGCTGCTGATGTCTGCCGCGTCCCGGTTGCAGATGGACGCGTTCTGGCGGATGGTCCGGTTCCTGCTGGAGGGCGCGGTCTTCCTGCTGGTGGGCCTCCAGATCAAGAGCATCGTGGCCGGCCTGCACGAGTCGTGGCCGACCATCCTGGCCGCGACCGGCGCGGTGACCGGCACCGTGATCATCGCCCGGTTCGTCTGGATGTACCCGGCGAACTACGTGGACCGGTTGTTCCCCCGGGTACGGGCCCGCAGTCCCCGGATGCCGGTGGCCAAGCCGACCGTGATCGCCTGGGCCGGGATGCGGGGCGTGGTCACGCTGGCCGCCGCGTTCTCGCTGCCGAGGATGGCGCACGGCGCTCCGTTCCCGGGCCGCGACCTGTTCCTGTGGCTGGCCTTCTCGGTGATCATCGTGACGCTGGTACTGCAGGGGCTGACGCTGTCCGCGCTGGTCCGCCGGCTGCGCCTGCCGCCGGACGACCCGATGCGCGACGCGCTCGCCGAGGCGGCCGTGCAGCAGCGCGCGACCCGTGCCGGGCTGGCGCGGCTGGACGAACTGGCCGCACAGGAGGAGCTGCCCGGGTACGTCCTGGACCGGCTGCGCGGACTGGTGGAGAACCGGACGAACCAGGCGTGGGAGCGGCTCGGCGACCCGTCCCGGGCGCCGTCGGCCGTGTTCCGGCGGCTCCGGCAGGAGATGCTGGAAGCTGAGCGCGCCGTCTTCCGGCAGGCCCGCGACGAGGGGCGGATCCCCGAGGAGGTGCTCCGGCGGACGCAGCGCGACATGGATCTCGAAGAGTCACTCATCACGCGCGACGAGGAAGGATGACCGATCCATGGGCACCTGTGAGCACCTGACCAAGGCCACCGACAGCCCCGAGCCGCCGGCGCAGACGGCGGCGGGCTGCACCGGCTGCCTGTCCGAGGGCCGCCAGGACTGGGTCCATCTGCGGCTCTGCCTGGACTGCGGGTACGTCGGCTGCTGCGACTCGTCGCCGGCGAACCACGCCACCCGGCACTACCAAGACACCGAGCATCCCGTCATGCGTTCCCGGGAGAAAGGGGAGGACTGGCGCTGGTGCTTCCCCGACGAACTGGTCGGCTGATCCGGCGCCGGGCGCCCGGTCGGCCCGCCCCGCCGACCGGCATCGGCGCGGGTCCGGGT
>JBAUUM010000963.1:0-4536 GCA_049582705.1 Actinocatenispora sp. | reverse complement strand
CGCCGCGCGGTGCCGTACGGGCTGGCCGCCGTGGCCGCGCCGGTCGAGGAGGAGCCCCGCGCCGTTCAGGTGTTCGGCGACAACACCCCCACCGGCGAGACGATCATGGGCGCGATGGTGGCCCGGCTGGAGGGCCGCGGGCCGGCGGCCCACCAGATCTGGCTGCCGCCGCTGAAGGAGCCGCCGACCGCCGACGGCCTGCTGCCGCCGCTGGGCGTCGACCCGGAACGCGGCCTGTGCCCGGTCGGCTGGGCCGGCAACGGTCGGCTGACGGTACCGGTGGCGATCGTGGACAAGCCGTTCGAACAACGTCGCGACCTGCTCTGGGCGGACCTGTCCGGTCAGGCCGGCAACGCGATCGTGGTGGGCGCCCCGCAGTCCGGGAAGAGCACCCTGCTGCGCACCCTGCTGGTCACGCTGGCGCTGACGCACACCCCACGCGAGGCCCAGTTCTTCGTACTCGACTTCGGTGGCGGTTCGCTGTCCGCGCTGGCCGGCATGCCGCACGTGTCGGGCTGTGCCAGCCGGTTGGACGTGGAGCAGTGCCGGCGCATCGTGGCCGAGCTGACCGGCCTGCTCACCTACCGGGAGCAGCTGTTCAGCCGGTTGCGCATCGACGCGATGAGCACCTTCCGGCGTCGCCGGGCCGAGCTGCCGCACGCCGACGACCGCGAGTTCGGCGACGTGTTCCTGTTCGTGGACGGCTGGATGACGCTCCGCCAGGAGTACGAGCACCTGGAGACGGCGATCACCACATTGGCCGCCCGTGGTCTCGGCTTCGGCATCCACGTGATCCTGTCGGTCAACCGCTGGATGGAGGTACGGCCGCAGCTGCGGGACGTCGTCAGCACCCGCTTCGAGCTGCGGCTCGGCGACCCGGCCGACTCCGCGATCGACCGGCGGGCCGCGCAGAACGTGCCGGCCGCCGCTCCCGGCCGCGGTCTCACCGCCGACAAGCTGCACTTCCTGACCGGGCTGCCCCGGGTGGACGGCAACCCGGACGTGGCGAACCTGACCGACGGGGTCGCCGCCCTGGTCGACCAGGCCACGTCGGCATGGCAGGGGCCACCCGCGCCACCGGTACGCCTGCTGCCCCGTCAGCTGCCCGCCAGCGCCCTGATCGGCCGCGCCGACACCAGCGGGCACCGGATCCCGGTCGGCATCGCGGAGAGCGATCTGGGGCCGGTGTACCTCGACTTCGACACCGACCCGCACTTCATCGTGTTCGGCGACAGCGAGTCGGGCAAGACCGGGCTGCTGCGGAGCATCGGTCAGGGCATCATGCGGCAGTACGCGCCGGAGGACGCCGCGGTGATCGTGGTCGACTACCGGCGCGGCATGCTCGACGCGGTGAGCGGCAAGCACCTGCTCGGGTACGCGGGCACCGAGCCGGCGCTGACCGGCCTGCTGACCGAGGTCGAGCAGGCGATGCGCTCGCGGCTGCCCGGCCCGGACGTCACGCCGGACCAGCTGCGGCACCGCAACTGGTGGGTCGGCCCGGAGCTGTTCCTCCTGGTCGACGACTACGACCTGGTCGTCACGCCGGCCCGCAACCCGATCTCGGCACTGCTGGAGTTCCTCCCCCAGGCGAAGGACATCGGTCTGCACCTGGTCCTGGCCCGACGCAGCGGCGGCGCCTCCCGGGCGCTGTTCGAGCCCGTCATGCAGCGGATCAAGGAACTTGGCAACCCGGGCCTGCTACTGTCCGGCAGCAAGGACGAGGGCGCCCTGTTGGGCGACGTGAAGGCCGCTCCGCAACCACCGGGACGCGGCCTGCTGGTGAGCCGTCGAACGGGCACCGAACTCGTCCAACTTGCCCTCGTCGATGCCGAGGCGCCCCCCGCGAGAACGTGATGTGGGTAATACTGCCGTGCAAATGCCCGGTAGTTGTGCCCTTCAGACCTATCCACCCAGGCTCATAGCATCTGACGTGCAGGGCCGGGCGCCTGACGAGTTGGTGCCACGCATGACCACTCCGGTCCGTTCGCGGCCGGAGTGCCATCGACAGGGAGAGGAGGTGGCCCGCCGTGAGCAGTCCTGGCTTCCAGTCAGATTCAGCCGCCATGACGAGGGCGGTCCAGGGTTTCGATGAGTGTGCGGTCGGTGCGGCTAAGACCATGACCGAGCTCGAGAACGACCTGGTATCGGTGCTCAGCCGCTACGCCGGTAACCAGGCGAACGCGTTCTGGCAGCTGCACACCAAGTTGCAGGACGACATGAAGGTCGCCAGCCGCGAGCTGGAGAACATGTCGAACCTGGTCAACCAGAGCTTCCACAACTACGGTTCCGGTGACGAGTCGGTGTCCGACTCGTTCAAGGGTCTCAACGGCGCCGTCGGCGCTGGTGGAAGTGTCCTGAGCCGACTGTCCGGCGGAGCCGGCTGATCTCATCGGATCGGAGTTTCCATGACCGCGGATGTCATCAACGTTGAATTCACCGCCCTCCGGGCCAGCGCGGACTCGCTGTTCGCCAAGGCCAAGGCGTTGGACAACTACCTCGACCAGCTGCACCAGCACCTGGCCCCGATCAAGCAGACCTGGTACGCCTCGGGCAGCTCCGCCGGTCAGGCCGCTGAGCAGTCCGAGACCCGGTTGCGGGCCGCGATCGCCGAGATCATCGGCGTGGTCGGTCAGTTCTCCGGCAAGGTCAACGAGGCGCACGACCTGCAGCTGGCCCTGGAGAACAAGAACGCCGGCTACTTCAGCTGACGGGCGGACGTCGTTCCCCAACGGGCTGCGACACCACCAGATCGCGCGGGACGGGTGCTCCACGACCCGCCCGCGCGATCTGCGGCTTGTGAACCGAAGGAAGCGGGATAGCAATGGACTCGAATCAGTATTCGTTCCGCGTTCACCTGCAGTCGCTCAAGGACTTCGCCCGTGAGCTGGAGACCCAGCTCGACGCGATCGGCAAGCCCAGCGACGGGTTGGCGGCGCTGTCCCAGCATCCGGTGCTGCTGGGCGATTTCGCCGAGGCCGACTCGTTGGTCTCCAAACACCTGACCGCGGTGCAGCAGATGCACGACCTGCTCGGCAACGTCAAGTCGGCCATCGGCTTCGCCGGTGACGTCACCGACATCGTGGCCGACAGCTACGAGCAGACCGACGCGGACATCGCCGCCGCCCTCGGTCAGCACACCGGTCAGGACACCAGCATCCAGGTGTCGTACCACCACTCGGACGACTACGGGTACGGCGGGCACCACTCGCACGACCACTCGTCGTACGACCACCAGAGCTCGCACGGCGACCACGGCTCGGGACACCATGACTCCGGGCAGCACGGCTCCGGACAGCACGACTCCGGGCAGCACGGCTCGCACGGCGACCACGGTTCGGGACACCATGACTCCGGGCAGCACGACTCGGGAAAGCACGGCTCCGGGCAGCACGACTCCGGACAGCACGACTCCGGGCAGCACGGCTCGCACAGCGATCAGGGTTCCGGACAGCACGCGCATGCCGGCCACCACGGGAGGGGCTGACCGTTGACCTCACACACCGACTTCTCCCAGTTCAGCCACGCGCAACTGGTCGCCATGCTGTTCGCCGGTGACCCCAAGACGGCCAGGTCCGCCGGGAGCGTCTGGGACCTCGCCGGTGGCGCACTGCACGACCGGGCCAACGACCTGGACCGGCAGCTGCACGGCTTCACCGAGAAGTGGGAGGGCGGCGCGGCCCAGCAGTACCACACGATGATCGGTGATCTCGCCAGCGGCATCCGGAAGGTCGCCACCACCGCCTTCGATCTGCGCGACCTGACGTACTCGTCGGCCGAGTCGCTGGAGGAGGCCCAGCGCACGATGCCGCAGCCGGTGTCGGTGCCGGACCTGTCCCCGACCACCGTGCAGGCCGCCACGACGCCGCTGTCCTCCGACCCGTCGCTGTCCCAGGACACCCAGCAGAAGCTGGCCGTCCGGCAGGCGCAGGCGGTCCGCCAGGTCTCCGAGCACCAGCAGGCCGCCAAGGCCGCCAACTCGGCGCACCAGCAGGCCGTCCAGGTGATGAGCACGTTGGCCGGCCACTACACGGCGACGGAACAGACCATGCCGGTGGCGCCGCAGGCGTCGCCCACCCAGACCGTCCCGGTCGACGACACCGACACCCGCAAGCCGAGCACACTTCCGGCGAGCAACCCGTCGCTGCAGCCCACCGGGAACGACACCAACACGACGCTGCCCGCCATCGTCGGCGGTGGCGCCATCGCCGGCGCGGCGACCAGCCCGCTGTTCGGTCGGATGTTCACCGCCGGCCTGGCCGCGGCGTCCGCCGCGTCCGCGGGCCGGTTCGGCGGCGTGCTGCCGAAGGTCCCTCCGTTCATGAACCGCGACAAGGGCAAGCCGGGCTCCGGTGTCACGCCCGGCGCGACCGGCGCCGACGGTTCGCTGCCCGGCGGCGGTTCCGGTGGCGGTGGTGCCGGGGTCGGTGGCGTCGGCGGTGTCGGTGGCGGCTCGGGCACGAGCAACGCCCCGACCGGCAGCCCCTCGCTGGCCGGCGCGGCCTCCACGGGCAGCGGAGTCGGCGTGGGCGCCGGCCT
>JBAUUM010000962.1:0-2834 GCA_049582705.1 Actinocatenispora sp. | reverse complement strand
AACCACGGGACCCCGGGGACCAGCAGTCCGCGGCCGAGGACGCATTGCGCGCCGCCGTCCGCGACGCGCTCGGCCCGGACGCGGACCCCCGCCATACCGCGGTACGTGGCCGGCCCGCCACCGTACTGCTCGACGCGGCCGTGGAGGCACAGCTGCTGGTACTGGGGGCACCGCGGACCCTCGGCGCGACCCGCCGAGGGCTGCTCGTGACCACGCTGGCGCACCGGGCACACTGCCCGGTCGTCGCCATGCCGGTCGGCGAGGCGCGCCGGTCCCGGCTGTCCCGGATCACGGACAGCGCGCGCGGCCGGCCCTGACCGGCGAGCCGGCCCGGCGGGTGAACCGGACGTTTGTCGGCGGTGGCACCGGGTAGTCAGGGCTGTACGCATCCGGGCCCCACCCGATCGGGGCACGGGCGCTCACCGCCCGTACGGCCCGGAGTCCCGGCACGCAGGAGGCGGTTCGCGCATGTCGACAGCGCGCAGGCTCGACGAGTACCAGCGGAAGCGGCACTTCGACCGGACCACGGAGCCGCACGGCCGGGGCCGTCGGCGCGGTGGGTCCGACGATCCGATCTTCGTGATCCAGCACCACGACGCGTCGAGCGACCACTACGACTTCCGGCTCCAGGTGGGCGATGTACTGAAGTCGTGGGCGGTGCCGAAGGGGCCGTCGACGAACCCGAAGGACAAGCGCCTCGCGGTACCGACCGAGGATCACCCGATGGACTACGCGTCGTTCGAGGGCACCATCCCGGACGGCGAGTACGGCGCGGGCACCGTACTGGTGTGGGACACCGGCACGTACCGCAACACCAGCCGGCACCAGGGCGAGGACCTGTCGCTGGACGACGCGCTGGACCGCGGCCACGCCACCTTCCGGCTCGACGGCGAGAAGCTGTCCGGCGGGTACGCGCTCACCCGGATCCGCACCGGCAAGGACGAGTCGTGGCTGCTGGTCAAGCAGGACGACGACGGCGCGGACGCCCGGCGCAGGCCGGTGCGCACCCAGCCCGAATCGGTACGCTCCGGCCGTACCCTCGACGAGATCGCCCGGGACGGGGAATGACCGGCGAGCTGCCGGCCAACCTGCCGCAGCCGGCCCGCGACCGGACCGCCCGACGCGCCCAGCCGCGCACCGTCACCCCCATGCTCGCGACGCTCACCGACCGGTACTTCTCCAGCCCGGACTGGCTGTACGAACGGAAACTCGACGGTGAACGGGTACTGGCCCGCTTCGACGGGGACCGCGCCCGGCTGCTGTCGCGTACCGGCCGGGACCTGACCGGCAGCTACCCGGAACTGGCCGAGGCGATCGCCGCGCAGTCGGCCACCGACCTGATCGTGGACGGCGAGGTGGTCGCGTTCGAGGGCAACCGGACCAGCTTCGCCCGGCTCCAGCGGCGCATGCAGCTCACCGACCCGGACCGCGCCCGGCGCACCGGCGTCGCCGTCTACTTCTACCTCTTCGACCTGCTGTACGTGGCGGGCCACGACGTGACCCGGCTCGGGCTGCGGGACCGCAAGACGCTGCTGCGCGACGCGGTCCGGTTCGCCGGGCCGCTGCGGTACACGACGCACCGCAACACGCACGGGGAGCGGTACCTGGCCGAGGCGTGCCGGCGCGGCTGGGAGGGCGTGATCGCCAAGCGGGCCGACTCCCGGTACCGGGCGGGCCGTTCGACGGACTGGCTGAAGTTCAAGTGCGTCACCGAGCAGGAACTGGTGATCGGCGGGTTCACCGACCCGGCGGGCAGCCGGCGCGGCTTCGGTGCCCTGCTGGTCGGGTACTACGACGGGCGGCACCTCCGGTACGCCGGCAAGGTCGGCACCGGGTACGACAACGCCACGCTGGACCGGCTCCGCCGTACCCTCGACGACCTGGCGACGCCGGACAGCCCGTTCGACACCGACCGCCCGGCCGGCCGGGGCGTGCACTGGGTGCGGCCGGAACTGGTGGCGGAGGTGGGATTCACCGAGTGGACCACCGACGGGCTGCTGCGCCATCCACGTTTCCTGGGACTGCGTCGGGACAAGGATCCGTCCACGGTGGTCCGCGAACGTCCGATGTAGACACCGCTGACCGGGTCGCCGGTTCGCGAACGTCCGAAGTGGACCCGCTACCGTGAGGCGCGAACGTCCGAAGTGGACATTGGTGTCATTCGTCGGTGCCGGTCGTCGACGGTGCGCCGGCCTCAGCGGTCGGTACGGCGCGGGACGCGCCGGGTCGTCACGGCCGCGAGGAGTACCAGTGCGGGCAGGACGAGAAGGCTGAGGCGCAGCCCGATGACCTGGGCGAGCCCGCCCGCGGCGAGCGGCCCGACGATCTGACCGGTACCGGCGACGGTGAGGATCTGCCCCAGTGCCTGGTCGGCGCTGCGACGGCTCGCCGCGACGTGCAGGGACGAGGCGAGCGGGAACGTGCCGCCGACCCCGATGCCGGTCAGTGCCAGGCCGACGCCGGCGACCACGGCGTTGCCGGCGCCGAGCAGTACCGGCAGGCCGGCGAACGCGGTGGCGAGCGAGAGCCGGAGCACCACGGCGGTCGCCATCCGGCGGGCGAGCCGGCTGGCGATCAGCCGGCCGACGAGGTTCGCGGCGTACAGCGTGCTCACCAGCGCGACCGACGTGTCGCGGGTGATGCCGACGCTGTCGTGCAGGTAGGTGGCGGCCCAGAAGCTCAGGGTGAACTCCAGGCCGACGATGGCGAAGATCGTGGTGAGCGTCCGCCGTTGCGGAGGGGGATCGCGGGGCAGGTCCGCGTCGACCGCGCGGGTGTCGCCCGGATCGCCGGCCGGCCGGCGCCGGTCGCCGGGTGCCGGCTGCCGCTCGGCG
>JBAUUM010000961.1:0-2941 GCA_049582705.1 Actinocatenispora sp. | reverse complement strand
GTGCACGGTCGGACCGTGCACCCGCCGACCCGCCCCGGAACGCGGCAGCCGAAGCAGGTCAGGGTTCAGGAGCCGAGGCACTTCCGGGTGGCGACCACGCGCCACGTCCACACGTCGGCGAGTCTGCCCTTGCCCCCGCTGAGCTTGTTGTCCATGGCAACCAGGACGAGCGCGGTTCCCTTCGGGTAGTTGGAGGACTTGAGCGTGAATTCGAGCGGGCCGCTGGGCTTCGAGCGGTCCGCTGCGCCGCGATGGCGGGGCTGAGCGCTGCGGATGGCGATGACGGGCGGCGCCGAGTCACCGACGATGGCGCCGAACGAGCCGTCGGGGTGCGCACCACCCTGGGGAACACCGCACCCCGGCGGGAGCCACTTCGTGCCGGGGTAGACCCCGATCCGGGTGGCGACCGCCTCGGACCCGTCCCCGTCCTCGCGCATGTAGATGTGGAAGAGATGGGCCTTGCGGCTGGCCCGCGTCCATTCCGGCGGGATGCGTCCGTCGTAGCCGTTGTACTCGACCCGGGCCCTGATGCCGTTGGCCGCCAACTCGTGTTCGAGGCCCTTCGGGTCCTTGAGACTCTCGATGGAAACCCTGACCTCGTTGTCGGACACCCGCGTGACCGTCCAGGGCGCGTCCGCTGGACCGGGAGCCGGGGCCCGACCGCTCCCGCCCACACCGGGTACGAGCAGCGCGCCGGCCACCGCGGCCACGCCGGCCAGCGCGCTCACGGCCGTGACGCCACGCAGCCGCCGACGGGTACGCAGAGCCCTGCCCCGTCGGGTGACCTCCTCCAACGGCGTGTCCATGTGTACGGAGGCGAGCGGCTGCTGCACCGCGCTGATCAGGTCGTCGTCACGCATGTCGGTTCTCCTGTCGTGGGGCTCGGGGTGAGTTCGTCGCGCAGCGTGGCCATGGCGCGGGCGAGGTGGGCGGTGACCGTGCCGGGCCTGATGCCCAGCACCTCGGCGGTACCGGCGGTGTCCAGGTCCAGGAAGATCCGCAGGGCGACCACCTCGCGCTGCCGGTCCGGCAGCCGACGCAGCGCGGCCATGATCGTCGGATCCACCGGGTCGGCCGGCTCCGCGCCGGCCTGATCGAGGACGGGTTCGTCGACCGCCACCTCCCGTCGACGGCGTCGCCACCACGACGTGTGCGCGTTCAGGGCGGTACGCACCACCCACGCCCGTGGCGCGGGATGCTTGCCGACCTTGCGCCAGCGGGCCCACGCACGGGCGAACGCCTCCGCGACCAGGTCCTGTGCCTTCTCCAGGTCACCCACCCGGACGAGCACCGCGCGCAGGCAACCGTCCCGGGCCTCCTGGTAGAAGGTCGCGAAGTCGATCGGGTCTTGTCTCACGCTCTATCTACGCTCCAGCCCACCGATCCGCTTACCGCGTCCTCCACGAGCAGCGCGACCAGCGGTGGGTCGTCCCGGCGTCCTCGGCCCACACCGGCATCGTTCCCGGGCCGCCACGGGTGGTCGGCGGGAACTGGTTCGGTGGGATGGCCTCCAGGCTGTACCATGCGGGTTGTCCGTGGCACGACGCGAGGAGGTGAGACCCATGAACGTATCGATGTGGGTGCTCCCCTCGTCGTCACGGTCAGGCGATTGACATAGGTGTCGCCGGGAGCGCCTCGACACAGGGCACTCCGAAAGGGCAACAACCTATGAATCATGTGCGTCGCAACACCGACGACCGGACCGTGGTGATCACGCGGGTCGCGGAGCGGCAATGGCACGCCGTGGAGGACGATCGGGTGGTCGGCCGCGGTGAGGCTTCCCGCAGGCCCGACGGGCGGATCTTTCTCAGCGTCGACGCCTGGCACGACGCGGTCTTCGACCAGCTCGCCCAGGCTATTCTGGCGGACCTTCCGCGACCCTTGTACACGGTGGTCGACGAGGCCGACCGCGAACTGACCTCCGCGTGGACGCGTGCCGGCTTCACGACCCGACGTCGCGAGTGGGAGTACCTGGTGCCCACCGACCCACGGTCGACGGGACTCGACGCGGCGATGCCGCCGTCGGACGTGACGATGGTGGCGCTCGGTGAGGCGGAGGATGGACCGCTGCGCGAGCTGGATCGCCTGATCCGCGCCGAGGTCGAAGCCACCGTCGGATGGCAGGAGATGCCGGCCGAGGTCCTGGTCCGCCCGGACGGCGACACCGTGGTGGACCCGTCGAAGTACGCGGTGGCCGCACAGGCCGGCAGCTACGTGGGCCTGGTCCGGGTGACGCAGGTGATCCGGCAGCCGCGGATCGGGCTCCTCGCGGTCCGCTCCGACCAGCACCGCCGCGGGATCGCCCGGGCGCTGCTCGCCCACGTGCTGGGCTCGCTGCACGACTCCGGAATCGCCACGGCATCGGCCGAGGTGAACGAGGCCAACGCGGCGGCCACGGCACTGTTCGACGGCATCGCCGTCCGCCGTGCGGGCAGCAACCTCGAGTTGGTACTCCGCTGACGCCCCACCGCACCACCAGGTGCCGGCCCGCGCGCCACAACGCCATGCCGTACACGCCGACCCCGTAACACAGCCACGACAGGAGAACTGCGAGAACATGCCAGGAACACGACACGGCATCGAAGTCGAGGGCATCGTCCTCGAATGCCTGCGCAACGCCAACTTCAGGGTCGAACTCCAGAACGGGCACACGGTGCTCGCACACATCAGCGGGAAGATCCGGAAGAACTACATCAAGATCCTGCCGCAGGACCGGGTGCTCGTGGAGCTCAGCCCATACGACCTGACCCGGGGCCGGATCCTCTACCGGTACCGGTAGAAGTGCCGGGGTGTCGAGCCGACCTCGGCCTGGCCGGCACCTCCCCGAACTGACACGACGTCGGCGGGCGCCCTGACGCCGGCTTCGCGGCAGGCAACACCGCCACCCGCGTACCGGTGACGGCTCCGGATACACCCTCGCGTTCGCGGTGCGATCACGCAC
>JBAUUM010000960.1:0-7517 GCA_049582705.1 Actinocatenispora sp. | reverse complement strand
CGGCCGGCGGATCCTGCCCGGGCTGCCAGCCCGGCGTCTCCACGGGGGGCGCTGCGGGCGGCGCGGCGGGCGCGGCGGTCCGGCCGATACCGAACCAGTCGATGTCCCCTCCGGGTGGCGCCGGCGCCCGGGACGAGGCGCCCCCGTCGGGAGCCTCGTACGGGTCGGAACCGTCCCGGGTCCGTGCGCTGCGGCCGGGATCGTACGGATCAGGGCCGGAACCGTACTCGGACGGTCTGGGTGGCGGATTCGCTGGCACCCCGCGATCGTGCCAGAGGCCCACCGCTCGACGCGAGCGTCGATACTCTCCGTAGTCACGCGGGAGCCGATGTGATCCAACACAAGGTGCGGGCCCGGGCAGTTCCGATAGGCTGACCGGAGAACCGCCCGTCAGCGCCGTCGGGACGCGACCAGCCGGTGGACCCGGTCCACCCTGCCGAGACGCTCCGACTGACCACTTCCGGCGGTCCGAGCGGGAGGTGCCCGCGTGGAGATTCTCATACTCACCGAAGACGCCACGGTCGACTCCGTACTACCCGCCCTCGACCTGCTGCCGCACCAGGTCAAGCACGCCGAACCCGGAGTGTCGGCGCTGGTGTCCGGCTCCAACGCGGACGCCCTGATGATCGACGCCCGCACCGACCTCGCCGGCGCGCGGGCCACCTGCCGGATGCTCAGCGCGACCAGCCAGGGCGTACCGCTGATCGCGGTGGTGAGCGCCGCCGGCCTGATCGCCGTCGCCGCCGACTGGGGCATCGACGACGTGGTACTCGCCACAGCCGAGCCGGCCGAGGTGGAGGCCCGGCTGCGGCTCGCGGTGGGTCGCCAGGCCCTCACCGAGCGGGGCGACGCGGAGCTGGTGCGCTCCGGCGAACTGGTCATCGACCCGGTCACGTACTCGGCCCGGCTGAAGGGCCGGCCGCTGGACCTGACGTACAAGGAGTTCGAGCTGCTCAAGTTCCTCGCCCAGCACCCGGGTCGGGTCTTCACCCGTGACCAGCTGCTCCGCGAGGTCTGGGGCTACGACTACTTCGGCGGCACCCGCACCGTGGACGTGCACGTCCGGCGGTTGCGGGCGAAGCTCGGCAGCGAGTACGAGTCGATGATCGGCACGGTCCGGCAGGTCGGCTACAAGTTCATCGCCGCGCCGCCGCGCCAGCTCCCCGACTCCGACCCGGCCCCCGCACCGGTACGCAGCTGACGCACGCCGGCCAGACCGGCGGGTCGCCGCACGAGACACAGGGCCGAGCCGTCACGCCCCGCCGCCGGATACGGTGACGACATGGGTGCGGTCGAGGTGTCGCGCGTCGACGGGTCGGAACCGGACGCGGCCGAGGTCATCGCGTTGGCCGAGGCGGCCGCCGCCGCCGACGGGGTGGCGCCGCTGTCCGAGGCGTTCCTGCTCCGGCTGCGGCACGGCGGGTCCGATGCCGACCACGTCGTCGCCCGGGACGGCGGCACGCTCGTCGGATACACGCAGCTGGATACCACCGGCCCGGAGGCGGAGCTGGTCGTGCATCCCGGTCACCGGCACCGGGGCGTCGGCCGCGCGCTGCTCACCGCGCTGCTGGAGCGGGTCGACGCGACGGGCGCCGGCCCGGAGCCGCTGCGGATGTGGGCGCACGGCGACCATCCGTCCGCGACCGCGCTGGGGTACCCGTTCGGTTTCCGTCGCTTCCGGGTGCTCTGGCAGCTGCGCCGTGGGCTCACCGGACCGGTCGACGAGCCTCGCCTGCCCGCCGGGGTCCGACTGCGGGCGTACCGGCCCGGCGCGGACGACGAGGCCTGGCTGCGGGTCAACGCCCGCGCCTTCGCCGACCATCCCGACCAGGGCCGCTGGCGGCTCGACGACCTGCGGACCCGGCAGCGCGAACCGTGGTTCGATCCGGCGGGCTTCCTGGTCGCCGAGGACGACGCCGGCCGGATGCTCGGGTTCCACTGGACGAAGGTGCACGACGAGGGCTCCGCGCCGGTGGGCGAGGTCTACGTGCTGGGCATCGACCCGGACGCGCAGGGCGGCGGCCTGGGCGCCGCGCTGACCGCGGCCGGCCTGCGGCACCTGCGGGACCGGGGCCTGCGTCAGGTGATGCTCTACGTCGACGAGGACAACCCGCGGGCCGTCGCGCTGTACCGCCGGACGGGTTTCGTCCCGTGGGTCACCGACGTCGCGTTCCGCCGGGAGGATTCCGCCTGACCGGACGGTACCGTCCGCCGACGGCAGGACATCCGTCCCATCCAACCGACGATTCTTCGTTCTACCGGCGGGCACCCCCGGTTTCGTAGCGTTTCGGACATGAGAACGAAGGACACGGCACCGGCGGTCCGGTTCCGGTCGGTGACCAAGAGCTACGGCGCGGTCCGCGCGGTGACGGGGCTGGACCTCACCATCCCGCGCGGCGAGACCGTGGCCCTGCTCGGACCGAACGGGGCGGGGAAATCCACCTCGATCAACATGCTGCTCGGCCTGTTCCCGCCGGACAGCGGCGACGTCGAACTGTTCGGCGCCTCGCCCGAGACGGCGAGTACCGAGGGCCGGGTCGGCGCGATGCTCCAGGAGACCCAGCTGGTACCGCGGATCTCCGTGGGCGAGCTGCTCGGTTTCGTGCGCGGGCTGTACCGCGACCCGATGCCGCTGGCCGAACTGCTGCGCGTCGCGAACCTGACCGACCTGGCCGGCCGCCGGCTGGAACGGCTCTCCGGCGGGCAGGCGCAGCGGGTACGGTTCGCGGTCGCCGTCGCCGGCCAGCCCGACCTGCTGGTACTGGACGAGCCGACCGCGGCGATGGACGTCGAGTCCCGCCGCGAGTTCTGGCAGAGCATGCGCAGCTACGCGAACGGCGGACGGACCGTGCTGTTCTCCACGCACTACCTGGAGGAGGCGGACTCCAGCGCGGACCGGATCGTGGTCATCGCCGGCGGTTCCCTGGTCGCCGACGGCACCCCGGCGCAGATCAAGCGGACCGTGGCGGGCCGTACCGTCTCGATCGCGCTCGACGGGGCCGGTACCGCCGACCTGGGCACGCTGCCCGGCGTCGTCGGCATCGAGGTGCGGGCCGACCGCGCGTACCTCACCACCACGGACTCGGACGCCACCGTACTGGCGCTGGCGACGACGACCCGGGCCGGCGGCCGACCGGCGCTGCGCGACCTGGAGGTCACCAGCGCCCGGCTGGAGGACGCCTTCCTCGCCCTCACCCGGGGCAGCGACGACCACCACGACCTCGAAGGAGCGCAGGCCTGATGCGCGGCTACATCAAGCTGGAACTGCTGCGGCTGGTCCGCAGCCCCGGATACATCATGTCCAGCATCGCGATGCCGCTGGTCATGTACCTGATCTTCAGCAACGTGTTCGGCGGCAAGGGAGACGGCAACGACACGGCCCTGTACGTCATGATCAGCATGGCGGGGTTCGGTGCCGTCGGCGCCGCCATGATGAACGGGCTGTCCGTCGTCCAGGACCGCACCAACGGCTGGCTGCGGCAGCTGCGGCTCACCCCGCTGTCCGCCGGCCGGGTCGTGATCGCCCGCGGCCTGACCGGGATGTTCGTCGGAATCCCGGCGATCTTCTCGGTCTGCGTACTGGGCGGACTGATCAACCACGTGCAGCTGCCGCTGGCGCACTGGGTGGAGATCGTGGTGTTGCTGTGGGTCGGCACGGCGCCGTTCTCACTGCTCGGCCTCGGGGTGGGCTACCTGGTGTCGGTTCAGGCCGCCCAGCCGGTGACGATGCTGCTGAACTTCGGCATGTCGCTGCTCGGCGGGCTGTGGGTGCCGGCGACCCTGTTCCCCCGGACGGTCCAGCAGATCGCGAAGTTCGTCCCGACCTCCGGGTACGCCAACATCTCCCGGCAGATCGCGTTCGACTCCAGCCCGCACGTACTCGATATCGTGGTGCTGCTGGTCTGGTTCGTGGTGTTCGCGGGGCTGGCCGCGGTCGCGTACCGGCGGGCCGGCCAGCGCACCGCCTGAGAGTGTCGCGACGCGTGGAGAGGAGATCCCGGTGACGGGCACGCTGCTGGACCGGGTCTCCGACGCGGTCGCCGCCTGGGAGGCGCGCCTGACCGAACGGAACCGCGAGAAGCTGCGGACGGCGGGCGACTGGGACAGCCGCACCCGCACCGGCCGGATCGGCCGCGGCGCCCTGATGTGGCTGTTGCTGCTGATCTGGCCGACCGTGCAGGCGGCCCGCGGCCAGTACGGTCCGGTGTGGCTGACCCTGTCCGGGATGGCGTTGTTCGCGGCGCTGTTCCTGGTCCTGATGCTGACCCGGCACGAGGGCCGGGTCCGGCTGGTCCGGTACCCGACGCTGGTCGCGTTCGTCGCGCTGGGCATCACGCTGGCGACGAACTACGGCGACGACGGCTACTTCATGGTGGTCCTGCCGGCGATGGCGACCACGATGGTGCTGCCGGTCGTGTGGCCGGCGTTCGTCGGCCTGCTGGCGTTCACCGGTCTCGCGGTGGGCGCCGGCGCGCTGAGCGACATCGGGAACCTGTTCGGCTTCGGCATCTCCGCGTTCACGTCCGGCTTCGTGATCTTCATCCTGCGCCGGCTGTTCACCACGATCGAGCTGCTCCGGGAGGCACGGGAGGACCTGGCCCGGGCCGCCGTGGCCGACGAGCGGCTCCGCTTCGCCCGGGACATGCACGACCTGCTCGGCCACTCGCTGTCGCTGATCGTGGTGAAGGCGGAGGTGGCGAGGCGGCTGGCGACCCGGGACCCGGCCGCCGCGGCGAGCGAGGCGGCCGACATCGAGACGGTGGGCCGGCAGGCACTCGTGGAGGTGCGTGAGGCCGTCACCGGGTACCGGCAGCGGGGGTTGACGGAGGAACTGGACGGCGCCCGCGCGGCGCTCACCGGCGGCGGGGTGGAGCCCGTGGTACGGCAGTCGTCCGGTCCGCTCGGTGTGGAGGCCGACGCGCTGCTCAGCTGGGCCGTCCGCGAGGGCACCACCAACGTGCTGCGGCACAGCCGGGCCCGGCACTGCACGATCGCGGTACGCCGCGCGGGCGACGCCGTCGTACTCACCATCGCCGACGACGGCGCGGGACCGGGCGGCCCGACCGGATCGGGCAACGGGCTGCGCGGTCTGGCCGAACGGTTCGACGCGGTCGGCGGCACCGTGACCACGGAGCGCACCGAGGCGGGATTCGTACTGACCGCGACGGTGCCGACCACCACGCCCAGGGCCGCCTGAGCCGTCGAGGAGAATGATCCGGTGATCCGGGTACTGCTGGCCGAGGACCAGGGCATGATGCGCGGCGCGCTGGCCACGCTGCTGGGGCTGGAGGACGACCTGGTGGTGGTGGCCAAGGTCGGGCGCGGCGACGAGGTGGTGCCCGCGGCGCTGGAGCACCGGCCGGACGTCGCCCTCCTGGACATCGAGATGCCCGGGCTCAGCGGCCTCGACGCCGCCGCCGAGCTGCGCGAGCAGTTCCCCGCGTGCCGGGTCCTCATCGTCACAACGTTCGGGCGTCCCGGCTACCTGCGCCGGGCCATGGAGGCCGGCGCCAGCGGCTTCCTGATCAAGGACGGCCCGGTGGAGGAGCTGGCCGGCGCCATCCGGCGGGTCGTGGCCGGGGAGAACGTGGTCGATCCGACCCTGGCGACCGCCGCGCTGCGGGCCGGCCCGAACCCGCTGTCCACCCGCGAACGCGACGTGCTGGGGGCGGCGGCGAACGGTGCGACGATCGCCGACATCGCCGGCCGGCTCCACCTGTCCGAGAGCACGGTGCGCAACTACCTGTCCGCGGCGATCGGCAAGACCCACACCCGCAACCGGATCGAGGCGGTGCACACCGCCCGGGACAACGGCTGGCTGTAGGCCTTCTGGTCACCCAGGGCGGCGCACACCGCCCGGGACAACGGTTGGCTGTAGGCCTTCTGGTCACCCGGCCCGGTACCGCGGAAGTCCGGGCTGGTCACGCCCGTTCGTCCCGCACCGGGCACATCGCTGCCGCCCGCGGCACCCGTGAGCCCGTTCACGTTGCGGCCACCGGCCCACCGGCCACGTGTCACCCGCGCTGCGGTAGCTGTTCACGCTTCGTTCACCTCTGTCCGGGTACTCGGCAACCTCCCACTCCTAGCGTCAGAACCAGGCCGCCGCCCCGGCGGTTCCGGACGCCCAGGGCCTCCGGATGGACAAAGACGCAGAGTGAAGGGAACTTCGCGTGAAGCTCCAGCGGCACGGCATCATCGCCGGCCTCGCCCTCACCGCGACGCTCGCACTGGCTGCCTGTGGCTCGGACAACACGGGCTCCGACGACAGCGCGGCCGCAGCGAAGGCGCCGAGCACCCAGTGCGCCTCGGGCTCGCTGACCGCGCAGGGTTCGACCGCGCAGAAGAACGCGATGGACCAGTGGATCAAGGCGTACCAGCAGAAGTGCAAGGACGCGAAGATCACCTACGACGGCACCGGATCCGGCGCCGGCATCCAGGCGTTCACCAGCGGTACGGCGGACTTCGCCGGCTCCGACTCCGCGCTCAAGGACGGCGCCGAACAGGACGCCGCGAACAAGCGCTGCGCCGGCGGCGAGGCGCTCGACCTGCCGATGGTGACCGGCCCGATCGCGGTCGTCTACAACGTCAAGGGCGCCGACAACCTCCAGTTCAAGCCGACCACGTTGGCCAAGATCTTCTCCGGCAAGATCACCAAGTGGAACGACCCGGCGATCAAGGCGGACAACCCGGACGCCACCCTGCCGGCGACCGCGATCCAGTCGGTGCACCGCTCGGACGAGTCCGGTACCTCCGACAACTTCACCAAGTACCTGAGCAGGACGGCTCCGGCGGACTGGAAGTTCGGCAACGACAAGAGCTGGAAGGCGCCGGGCGGCATCGGGCAGAAGGGCTCGGACGGCGTCTCCGCGAAGGTCAAGTCGACCGAGGGCACCATCGCGTACGACGAGTGGTCCTACGCGACCACCAACGGCCTGCAGATGGGCAAGGTCTACAACGGCTCTGGCCAGTACCAGGAGCTGACCGCGGACGCGGCCGGCAAGACGATCGCGGGCGCCAGGACCGTCGGTACCGGCGACAACCTGAAGCTGGACATCGACTACGCCACCAAGGAGGCCGGCGCGTACCCGATCGTGCTGGTGACGTACGAGATCGCCTGCTCGAAGGGCAACGACGCCAAGACGCTGGCACTGCTCAAGGACTTCCTGACGTACGTGTCCTCGGACAACGGCCAGGCCTCGCTCACCGAGCAGGGCTACGCACCGCTGCCCAAGCAGGTACAGGGTCAGGTCCAGGACGCGATCAAGGGTCTGGCCTGACGGGATGAAGCACCAGCCGGGTAGCACGGTCGACGGCGCGGACGGTTCCCGTCGCGCGGACCGGTCCCGCCCGTCGGACAACAGTCCGGCGGGCGGGGCCGGCCGCACCGGCGGGCCCCACCGTGACGAGGTCGGCCGTACCGACGGGCCGGGGCCGACCGCCGGTCCCACGGACGAGGCCGGCCCCGTGGACGGGAACGGTCCGGCGCGGGGGCCTGCCGGGCGCGGACCGGCCGGGCG
>JBAUUM010000959.1:0-2294 GCA_049582705.1 Actinocatenispora sp. | reverse complement strand
CCCGACACCCGACACCCGACACCCGACACCCGACACCCGACACCCGACACCCGACACCCGACACCCGACACCCGACACCCGACAAGCATTTTCCCGTTTTCTACGTAATGCGAAGGTTCGCGCAACGTAGAAAACGGGAAAATGCCCACCTGAGCACGGCCCGTTTAGGCATTTTCCCGTTATGTACAGTTCGAAGGAACGGACAAAACGTAAATTCGGGGAAAATGCCCAGGGCTTCGCGGTCGGGCGTCAGGAAAGGTCAGCGGCGGGCGGTGAGCCGGGAGCTTCCGACGGTCAGCGGCGGGCGGTGAGCCGGGCGGCGGCCGCCTCGACGCGCTCGTCCGAGGCGGTCAGCGCGACCCGCACGTGCCGGTTGCCGGTCGCGCCGTAGAAGATGCCCGGGGTGACCAGGATGCCGTCGGCGGCCAGCCGTTCCACCGTCGCCCAGCAGTCCTCGTCGCGGGTCGCCCACAGGTAGAGACCCGCCTCGGAGTGGTCCACCCGGTAACCGGCGGAGGTCAGCGCCGCGTACAGCGTCCCGCGCCGACGTTCGTACCGGTGCCGCTGCTCCAGTGCGTGCGCCGGGTCGCCGAGCGCCGCCGTCATGGCCACCTGGACCGGCCCCGGCATGATCATCCCGGCGTGCTTGCGTACCGCCAGCAGCTCGCGGATCAGGGTCCGGTCACCGGCGACGAGGCCCGCCCGGTAGCCGGCCAGGTTCGACCGCTTGGACAACGAGTGCACGGCCAGCAGCCCGGTGTGGTCACCGTCGCACACGTCGGGATGCAGGATCGACACCGACTGTTCCGACCAGCCCAGCTCGCAGTAGCACTCGTCGCTGGCCACGATCGCGCCACGCTGACGCGCCCAGTCGACCACCTTGCGCAGGTGCTTGACCGGCAGTACCCGGCCGGTCGGGTTGCCCGGCGAGTTGATCCAGACCAGCCGGACCCGTTCCGGGCCCACCGAGGTGAGCGAGTCGGTCGGCACGCAGCGGGCGCCGGCCAGCGCCACTCCCACCCGGTACGTCGGGTACGCCAGCTCGGGGATGAGCACGACGTCGCCGCTGCCCAGCCCCAGGAGGGTGGGCAGCCAGGCGACCAGTTCCTTCGAACCGATCGTGGGCAGCACGGCCGTGTCGTCCAGCCCGGTCACGCCGTGCCGGGTGGACAGCCAGTCCACGATGGCGGCGCGCAGGGCCGGCGAACCGGCGGTGGTCGGGTAGCCCGGCCCGGCGGATCCCTCCGCCAGCGCCGCCCGGATCACCTCCGGTACCGGATCGACCGGGGTGCCCATGGACAGGTCCACCAGACCGTCCGGGTGCGCACGCGCCTTCTCCCCGTACGGCGCGAGCACGTCCCACGGGAAGTCGGGCAGCGTGGCGGACACCCGGTGCGGGCCGCCCAGGTCGGGGTCGGTCAGTGCGCGTTCTCCCGCGGCGGCAGGCCGACCACGACACCGGCGTCCTTCTCGATCTTGCCGGTCTTCGAGGCGCCGCCCGGCGAGCCGAGCTCCTCGAAGAAGTCGTAGTTCGCGGCGGTGTAGTCACGCCACTGCTCGGGCACGTCATCTTCGTAGAAGATGGCCTCAACCGGGCAGACCGGCTCACATGCCCCGCAGTCCACACACTCATCCGGGTGGATGTAGAGCATCCGGTTTCCCTCGTAGATGCAGTCGACAGGGCATTCCTCGATGCAAGCCTTGTCGAGCAGGTCCACGCAGGGCTCGGCGATGATGTAGGTCACGGGTAGTCCTCTCCGCTACGGCAGCGCACGGCAGCACCATCCTCCGCCGCCGCCGGCAAGCCTAGTATCCCGACAGCGAACGTGACGAACCACCGGGGGTAAGTCACGGGATATCGCCACTTCGGGCACGCCAATCGGCCTGCCCCCGACGCGCACCGCACGGCGTGCCCACACGCCCCGCCGGGAGGACCCGATGCTGACCAAGGACGACGTGGGACGCCGCGTGGTGGTACGACGGGTCGTCGACACCGACACCGCCCGCCCCGCCTACGCCGACACCATCGGGCAGCTGATCAGCGCGGACGAGGCCGGCCTGGTGGTACGCCCCGACCGGGGCGGCGCGGACGTGGCGATCGAGCGGGCCCGCGTCGTCGCCGCGAAGCCGGTACCGCCCCGCCGTCGCCGGGTCACCGTCGAGGAACTGGAACGCATCGCCGCCGAGACCTGGCCGGCGGTGCACCGCGACCGGCTCGGCGACTGGCTGCTGCGTGCCGCGGGCGGCTGGACCGGCCGGGCCAACTCGGCACTCGTGGTCGGCGACCCCGGCGT
>JBAUUM010000958.1:0-5060 GCA_049582705.1 Actinocatenispora sp. | reverse complement strand
GCTACGGGACGGCACCCGCCTCCGCCGGCCCCTGCCGCCCGGTCCCGCTGACGGCCCCGGGCACGGTTGCCTCGTCGCACAGGGGGACGGGTGCCGCGTCGGACGCGGGAACGGGCCCGTACGACGGCGGGCCGACAACGCCACTTGGCGCGGCGCGGCGGGCGGCCCGCAGTACCGGCACCGTCATGGTGGCGATGACGAGCAGCACCACCGCACCGCAGAGCGCGTACAGGGCGCGGGGGGCGAGCACCTGGAGCAGCAGCCCGCCGGCGACGTAGCCGATCAGCGTGCCGCCGTTGGTCACACCGGCGAACACCGCGCCGACCCGGCCGCGGGCGTCCGGCTCTACCCGCCGGCCGAACAGCACCCCGCTGCTGAGGTTGAGCCCGCCGTTGGCCATCCCGCCGACGACGTACAGCGGGACCAGCCACGGCAGCGACGGCGCGGCGGACATGCCGAGCAGTACGCCGCCGAACACCACCAGCACCCCGACCACGAGCCGGACCAGTCCCACGTCACCGGGGGTACGGCGGCCGATGAGCCAGGTGCCGCCGATCACCGCCACGGCCCACAGCCCCTCCAGCAGTCCGTACGTGGTGGTCGACGCGTGCAGGGTGGCGCGGATCAGGAACACCGAGCCCACGCTGTCCGCGGTCACCGCGGCGACGCCGGCCGTGACCAGCACCAGGTAGCCGACCAGCAGCGGATCCCGTCGGACCAGGCCCAGCCCGCCGGTCGCACGGCCGGTGGCCGGAGCGGTCAACGGACCACCGCGACGTACGGTGCGCACCAGCAGGCCGGCCGCCACGACCGCCAGGTAGCTGGACGCGTCGATCAGCAGCGGGAGGCGCGGCCCGTACCCGCCGACGAGCACACCGGCCAGCGCCGGCCCGGCGAGGATGCCGAGCATCCGGACGGTCTGCACGTGCGCCGACGCGCGGCCGAGCTGGTCCCGGCGGACGATCTGCGGGATGAGCGCGGCCATGGTGGGGTTGGTGACGGCGAGTCCCGACGCGAGCAGTGCCATCAGCGCGATCACCGCGACGGGCGCGGAGACGTACGCGAGCGCGGCGCAGACCAGCGCCTGGGCCGCGCCGACGGTGATCAGCAGGACACGGCTGGAGTACCGGTCCACAATCCGGCCGGCGGCCGGGGCGAGTACGACGGTCGGCACGGTGGCGGCGAGCAGCAGCGCGGCGATCCCGAACCCGGACGCTCCGTGCGCCTGGAGGGTCAGTACGAGGGCGTTGGCCGCCATGAAGTCCCCGGCGAAGGAGATGCCGGTGGCCACGGCCAGGATGCCGACATCCCGTCCGGCATGCGTGAAGAGCATATTTCGAAAGTATTGCTTCACAACTCCCGAGGCAAGCGTTCCCCGGTGTCGACCACCGGGCAGCTGCGCGGATCACCACGGGCGCCGGACCCGCTCGCCGCACGTGCCGGCGGCGTTCCGCCGGCTCGGTACGATGCGCCGATGTCGATCTCCCCGTACATCGCCGGCCTGCGCAAACACGTCGGGCACGACCTGCTGATGCTGCCCAGCGTCAGCGGCGTCGTGGTCGACGACGCCGGCCGGATCCTGCTCGGGCGGCGCGCCGACAACGGCCGGTGGGCGCTGCCCGCCGGGGTGATCGACCCGGGCGAGCAGCCCGCCGACGCGCTGCTGCGCGAGATCGACGAGGAGACCGGTGTGGCCGCCGTGGTCGAACGGCTGGCGGGCGTGGCGCTGCACCCCACCGAGTACCCGAACGGCGATGTCTGCCAGTACCTGAACGTGTGGTTCCGCTGCCGCGCCGTCGGCGGCGACGCCCGGGCCAACGACTCCGAGTCCCTGGAGGTGGCCTGGTTCGCCCGGGACGCGCTACCGGAGCTGCACCCGTTCTCGCTGCTGCGCATCGAGACCGCGCTGCGGGACGGTGCGCCGGCCTGGTTCGCCGAGCCCGGTGAGCCGCTGCCCGAAGGGTTGGTCACCTCGGACGTCTGAGCACCGCGGCCGGCCGGGCGGGAGACGCCGGCAGGCGGGAGACGCCGGCGGGCGGAGCGAAGCGGCCCCGGCGGTCAGGCCGTGACGGGCGGTTCCGAGGTCGGGAACAGCCGGAACGTCACGTTGACCTCGCGGGAGTCCGCGGTCGCCGGTCGGCCGCTGCGGGAGTACGGGGCGAGCAGCTGGGTGATCGTCTCCGAGACCTCACGCAGCTCGTCGGCGGTCATCCGGACCTGAGTTTCGGCGAACGTGGCCGCCGCCCACCACTCCCGCGGTTCGTCGTCCGACTGGTCGAAGTAGTCGCGGGCCCGCTGGTCCGCGCGGGCCAGCAGGACCTGGGTGAGCAGTCGGGTCGCGGCCCGGGTGTCGCTGTCGTCGGAGCGTTCCTTGCCGGTGTGGAACCTGGGCGACCCGCGCCACCGGCGTTCCCGCCGGTCCGTGCCGGGAGCCTCGTCCACCATGCCGAACTTGGCCAGTTCCCGCAGGTGGTAGCTGGTGGCGCTGGGTGACAACGCGACGACCTCGGCGCATTCGGTGGCGGTGGCCGACTCCCGCCCGCCCAGGTACTCCAGGATGGCCAGCCGCGCCGGGTGGGCCAGTGCCCTGATCATGCGCGGATCCGTCAGCGCGCGAGACTCGTCAACCACCATGCCATCATCCCCGCTGAAATCGAGGTGCCCGTCCGGGGCACCGCAGGCTAGACTGCTCCGTCTGCGCGCGGCAGGAGCGCGCCCCGTTGAACGGCACCGAGCGCGCCGCGACAGGAGCGGCGCCCGCGCCGGGTCGCACCGCGACACCGGAAACGCCTCGGAGCGCCGGGCGGTGGAGGTCCACACCTCCGCCAGGGATTGTCAGCAGTGAAGGCCCTGGATGACCCTGCACGAAACCCACCAGACCAGCACTCCGCCCACCGACCACGCCGCGCCGGCCACCGAAGGCCTGACCGGCGAACTGGACGCCGAGCGTCACCACCTGGCCGAGTCCCGGGAGGCGCTGCGCCGGATGCGCCGCCGGGCCGAGGGCCTGTTCCGCACCGGGGACGGCGTCGGCGGCGACCCGTTCTCCGCCGAATCGCTCGGCATCGCCCTCGCCCGACGGATCGCGGAGCTCGCCGACGATCCGGACACCCCGCTGTTCTTCGGGCGGCTGGACCACAGCGGGGACGAGGCCTTCCGCCGCGCGGCGAGCATCAGCAGCGACGCGGACCGCAGCGTCGCGCCGGCCACCGTCGCCACCGACCACGAGGACAACGCCGGTACCAGCTTCCACATCGGCCGCCGGCACGTCACCGACGACGGGGGCGAGCCGCTCGTCATCGACTGGCGGGCGCCGGTGTCCCGGGCGTTCTACAAGGCGAGCGTGCGGGAGCCGATGGGGGTGGCACGCCGCCGCCGGTACGGCTTCGCCGCGGGCGAGATGACCGGCTTCGAGGACGAGCACCTCACCGACGGCGAGGAACTGGGCACCGCCAGCCGGATCCTGACCAGCGAGATCGAGCGGCCGCGCGTCGGGCCGATGCGGGACATCGTCGCCACCATCCAGCCCGAACAGGACGACCTCGTCCGGGCCGAACTGGGCGACTCGCTCTGCGTACAGGGTGCGCCCGGCACCGGGAAGACCGCCGTCGGGCTGCACCGGGCGGCGTTCCTGCTCTACAACCACCGCGAGCGGCTACGTAAGGCCGGCGTACTGATCGTCGGGCCGAACACCGCGTTCCTCGGCTACATCGCGGCCGTGCTGCCGGCGCTCGGCGAGGTCGAGGTCGACCAGCGCACCATCGACGACGTGACCGCGCACGCCCCGGTCCGCGCCACGGACGCTCCGGCGGTGGCGCGGGTCAAGCACGACGCGCGGATGGCCCAGGTACTCCGCCGTGCGCTGTTCGGCATGCTGGCGAAGCCGACGGATCCGCTGGTCGTACCGGACGGCTCGGCCCGCTGGCGGCTGTCCGAGGAGGCGCTGCGCCGGCTCGTCGACGACGCGCGCCGGGAAGGGCTGCCGTACGGGACGGGACGGGAACGGGTCCGGGCCCGGATCGCCGCCGGGCTGCAACGCCAGGCCGAGGCGCGGGGCGAGTCGCCCGGCGAGACCTGGCTGCGGCGGATCGGCCGGTCCACGCCGGTACGGGCGGCGCTGGACCAGTGTTGGCCAGCGGTGGACCCGGCGATGCTGGTGGCCCGGCTGCTCGGCGAGCCGGACCTGCTGGCCCGGGCCGCGGACGGCATCCTCACCGACGAGGAGCAGGCCACGATCAGCTGGCCGAAGCCGGCCCGCAGCGTGAAGACCGCGAAGTTCAGCGCGGCGGACAACGTACTGATCGACGAGGTGACCGGCCTGACCGAACGGGTCGGCAGCTACGGGCACGTGGTGATCGACGAGGCCCAGGACCTGTCCGCGATGCAGTGCCGGGCGCTCGGCCGGCGCAGCGAGCACGGCTCGCTGACCGTACTGGGTGACCTGGCGCAGGGCACCACGCCGTGGGCCGCGGCGCGGTGGCCGGAGTCGCTCGCCCACCTGGGCAAGCCGACCGCCGACGTGGTGGCACTGACCACCGGTTTCCGGGTGCCGGACGCGGTGGTGGAGCTGGCCAACCGGCTCCTTCCCTCGCTCGAGGTCGACGTACCGCTGGCCACCTCGCTCCGCCGCGACGGCAGCCTGCGCATCGAGGCGGCATCCACCGTGGACGGCGCGCTGCCCGCCGCGGTACGCGAGGCCCTGGCCGAACAGGGTTCGGTCGCCGTGATCGCACCGGACGCGGCCGTCGACGGGCTGCGCGCGGTGCTCATCGACGCCGGCCTGCCGGTGTCCGATGTGGACGATCTGAACTCGGCGGAGCGGGTCAGTCTGGTACCGGCCACCCTCGCCAAGGGTCTGGAGTTCGACCACGTCATCGTGGTCGAGCCGGCCGGCATCGTGGCCGCCGAACCGCGCGGACTGCACCGCCTCTACGTGGTACTGACCCGCGCGGTGTCCCGGCTCGTCGTCCTGCACGCCGAGCCGCTGCCGGACGCGCTCGCCGTGTGACCCGGCCGCCGTGGCGGGACCGGCCGGGCGGCCGGTCCCGTCACGGCCGGTC
>JBAUUM010000957.1:0-5410 GCA_049582705.1 Actinocatenispora sp. | reverse complement strand
GGCCCGTCGGCGGGGTCACCCGGCCGGGGGCCGCAGACGTCGCCGGGTCGGGCTCGGCCACGGTCAGCCGCCGCATGCCCAGACCGTTGTCCACCAGTACCGCCAGCAGCCCGCCCGGCCGGGCGAGCCCGGCCAGCAACGCCACCATGTCCGTCCAGCCGTGCGGCGGGCTGTCCGGTCCGCACAGCCGGTCGACGCCGTCCAGGGCGAGGACCGCGTCGTACCCGCCGACCGTGTCGTCGGACGGGAGCCGGTCCAGTCCCCCGCACAGCACCCGGACCCCGGTCGCGGCGAGCTGGACCCGCGTGGCCCGGGCGTCGGGCAGGCTGCGCAGTACCAGGTCGGCGACCAGACCCCGGGCGGTGAGCGCCTCGACGAGTTCGGTGCCGTGCGTGCCGGCCAGTAGCACCCGCCCCGCGCGGGGCACCGCGTCGCCGAGCAGCGCCAGCAGCCAGGCACCGAACCGCGCGGTGTCCTCCGGCCCGGTGTCGGAGCCGGACAGCATCTCCCCACCGATCAGCCGGACCGCGGACCCGCTCGCGGTCGCCGGGCTCAGCTCCCCTGTCACCATCGTGGTCTCCATCAGTCTGCGGTTGCTCGCCAACACCGGGTCAGCCGGCGAGCCGGTGCCGGTTGTCGAGCACGTCGGACCACCCGAGCAGGTCGGCCAGTTCGGCGGGACCGGCGACATGCCGTTGACCCAGTTCCTCGGCGGCGAACGCGGCCGAGACCGCGGGCGGCACGACGGGCGTGTGCAGTTGCGGCCACAGTCGACGTATCCGGGCGTTCCCTCCGTACGCGGGGTGCTCGTTCTCGATCAGCATCTCGTCGCCGTACACGCCGACCTCGCAGCCCGCGGCGGCGCCGTACAGCAGCGCGGTGCCCAGCCGGTTGGAGGCGACCCGGCGGTGCCGGCGCAGCTCGGCCAGTTGCCGGTCCAGGAACCGTGGGTCGGCGTTCTGGTAGCCACCGCGCCGGCCGTGCGTGATGACCCGGAAACCGAACGACTCGTACACCTCGCGGATCTGCGGGTAGCGGTGCTCCACCCAGTAGAGGCAGATCGTGACGGGCGGCTCCTCCCGTTCGGCGATCTCCGCGGCGAGCCGCCGGTGGTCACCGAAGACGGCCTGCGCCTCCCAGCCGTGGAACGGGTAGTAGATGGTGCCGCGGCGCTTGCGCGGTTTGGCCGGCTCCGGCGTCATCGCGAGCAGGTACGCGAACGGCGCTCCGATCACCCGATAGTTGTGCGCCCCGGCGAGCCAGCCGCGCCGACGCGGCGCGTCCGACCAGACCAGTCGCGGCGCGCCCTCGGGCGGGCTGTCGTCGGCGCCGTACCCGTCGTGCACGTTCCAGCCGTGCTGGAGGTACCCCCAGATGCGGGGCGGCCGGCCGGTGACACCGGCGTAGCGGGCAAGCACGTGGGCGTGGCCGTACCAGTGATTCTGATGGTTCACGTGCTTCCTCCTCACCCGAGCAACGAACGGAGCACCTCGACGACGCGGTCCTGCTCCTCGTCGGTGAGGTCGGGGAACAACGGCAGGGACAACTGCTGGGAGTAGTACTCCTCGGCGACCGGGCACAGGCCACGTCGGTAGCCGAGGTCGGCGAAGACGGGGTGCCAGTACACCGGGAGGTAGTTGACCTGGACACCGATGCCGGCGGCACGCATCCCGTCGTAGATCTCCCGCCGGCGACCGCCGAGCACGCGGACGCTGAACAGGTGCCAGGCCGGCGCCACGTCCGGCCGCTGCACCGGCAGCGCCAGACCGTCCACATCGGAGAGCAACCGTCGGTACCGGTCGACCAGCTCGGCCCGGCGTGCGACGAAGGCACCGAGCCGGCGCAGCTGGGCGATGCCCAGCGCGCACAGCACGTCGGGCAGCCGGTAGTTGAGCCCGAACTCGTGCACCTCCTGGTGCCAGCCGCCCTCGTCGCCGAAGCGCAGCCGGTCCGGCTCGCGGACCAGGCCGATGGTGCGGAACCGCGCGGCCCGCTCGGCCAGTTCGGGCCGGGTGGTGGCCACCGCGCCGCCCTCGGCCGTGGTCAGGTTCTTGGTGGGGAAGAACGAGAACGTGGTGAGGTCGGCGATGCTGCCGATCGGGCGGCCGTGGTAGGTCCCGCCGATCGAGTGCGCCGCGTCGTCGAGCAGCAGCGCGCCGGCCGCGTCGGCGACCGGCCGCAGCGCGTCGTAGTCGGCCGGGTGGCCGGCGTAGTCGATCGCGGAGACGACCCGGGTCCGTTCGGTGACGGCCGCCTTGGCGGCGTCCGGGTCGAGCAGCCCGGTGTCGGGCTCCACGTCCGCGAACACCACCGTGGCGCCGAGCTGTGCCGCCGTGGACGCCGTCGCGACGAACGTCATCGGGCTGGTCACCACCTCGTCGCCCGGCCCGAGCCGCGCCGCCGCGTACGCGGTGTGCAGCGCGGCCGTGCCGGAGGTGACGCTGACGCACGTGGCGCCACCTGCCCAGCCGCTCAGTTCGGCCTCGAACTGACGGACCGCCGGGCCGGTGGTGAGCCAGTCACCACGCAGCACGTCGGTGACCGCGGCGATGTCCGCCTCGGAGACCGACTGTCGACCGTAGGGAAGCACGCTCACCCCGCGAGACCGGTGGTCGGCGCCTCGGTACTGAGCATGGTGCGCAGTTCCGTGGTCGACAGCCACAGGTCGTTGGAGTCGGACCGGTAACAGAAGTCGACCGGCACCGGCTCGCCCTCGGTCGGCGGCTTGTAGCCCCAGGTGGCGATCGTCGGCTGGAGCACGTACCGGTCAGCCAGCCGGATCGCCCGGCGGCCCTCCTCCGGCGAGATCATCTCCTCGTGCAGCTTTTCGCCGGGCCGCATGCCGATCTCGTGCGTCGGCGCGTCCGGCGCCACCGCCTCGGCCAGGTCCAATACCCGCATGCTCGGGATGCGTGGCACGTAGAGTTCGCCGCCCTGCATCATCTCGAACGAGTCGACGACGAACCGGACCGCCTGCGGCAGGCTGATCCAGAACCGGGTCATCCGCTTGTCGGTGATCGGCAGCGACCTGCCCTCCGCGGCGAGCCGCTGGAAGAACGGGATCACCGAGCCCCGACTGCCCATCACGTTGCCGTAGCGGACCACCGAGAAGCGGGCCGGGTGATGCGCCGCGTAGTGGTTGGCGGACACGAACAGCTTGTCCGCGACCAGCTTGGTCGCCCCGTACAGGTTGATCGGGCTGGACGCCTTGTCCGTGGACAGCGCCACCACCCGCTCGACGCCGGTGTCGATGGCCGCCTCGATGACGTTCTGCGACCCGGCCACGTTGGTCTGCACGTACTCGAACGGGTTGTACTCCGCCGTGTCGACCTGCTTGAGGGCCGCCGCGTGCACCACGTGCCGGACGCCGTGCATGGCACGCCGAAGGCGGTCGACATCGCGGATGTCACCAATGAACCACCGCAGACGTGAATCGTCGTTGAACAGTTGGCGAACCTCGTACTGCTTCAGTTCGTCCCGAGAGAAAACGACAACACGAGCCGGCTCGTGCGTATCGAGGATATGACGTATGAATGCCTTGCCGAATGATCCGGTTCCCCCGGTGATGAGGATGTCCGATCCCGTGAGCACCGACACGATGGCATCTCCCTTCCGGTACGTTGCCCGGTACGGGCCGATGACGAAGGTGTCCCTGACGCGGCCAACGCGAACAGCGTAGGCACAAGGCTGACGCTAGATACGGAAAAATAATGGAAGGTTAACCAGAAATGGCAGTCAAATGAGCAGGACACTCGGCATCATCCAGGCCCGTATGGGCTCCACACGACTCCCGGGCAAGGTGCTGCTGCCCCTGGCGGGTCGCAGCGTGCTCGGCTGGGTGGTGCGGGCCGCCCGCGCCTCCCAGGCGGTGGACGATCTTGTCGTTGCTACCACTACGGATCCCTCTGATGACGCTGTGGTTGCTGAGGCTGAGGCCCACAGTGTACATATAGTGCGCGGACCAACACAGGACGTACTCGCCCGGTTCCGACAGGCGCTGGACGGAACCGACGCGGACGCCGTCGTCCGGTTCACGTCCGACTGTCCGCTGCTGGACCCGGCGCTGGTCAGAGCCACCGTCGGCGCCTGGCGGGCGGCACCCTGGCTCGACTACGTCAGTACCGCGATGCCGCACAGCGTGCCCCGCGGCATGGACGTCGAGGTCGTCCGGGCGGACACGTTGCGTACCGTCGACGCGACGGCCACCGGCCACCACCGCAGCCACGTGACCTCGGCGGTGTACACCCAACCGGACCGGTACCGGATGCTCGGCCTGCGGTACTCCCCCGACGCGTCCGACCTGCGGGTCACCCTGGACACCGAGGACGACTGGCGGGTCATCCAGGCCGTCGTGGCGCGGTTCGGCGACCAGCCGGCCGCGATCGACCGGATCGTCCCCTGGCTGCGCGGACACCGCGAGGTGACCGCGCTGAACGCGCACGTCCAGCAGAAGGTCCTGGAGGCCGGGTGAGCGGGCCGTCGCGGCACCGGCGCATCGGCATCTGCTGCGACGCGGGCCGGGTCGAAGGGCTCGGACACCTGATGCGCTGCCTGGCCCTCGCCGAGGAGCTGACCACACGCGGCCGGACCCCGGTGTTCGTGGCCGACCTCGGCGGCCTGCCCTGGGCCCGGACCCAGCTCGCCCGCCGCGGCCTGGACTGGATCGCACCGGAACCCGACCCGCTCAAGGCGCTGCTCGGGCTGGACGTCGCCGGCGTGGTACTCGACTCGTACCGGCTGCCCGCCGCGCTGTCGGTCGACCTGCGCGCGGCCGGTGTGCCGGTACTGGCGATCGTGGACGGCGACACCCGTGACCAGGTGGCCGACATCTACGTCGACCAGAACCTGGGCGCGGAGTCGGACCGCCCGCGGCTACCGGCCGGATCCGTCCGACTGGCCGGGCTGCGGTACGCGCTGCACCGCGCCGACCTGCTGCGACACCGACCGGCCGCGCCGCACGACCCGGGCCGGCAGCCGCCGCGGGTACTGGCGTTCTTCGGCGGGACGGACGCGTTCGGCGCCGCCCCCGTACTGACCGGGACGCTGGCCCGGGCGGGCGTGGACTGCGAACTCACCGTGGTCGCCGCCACCGAGGCCCTGGCCGGCCGGATCGCCGCGGTACCGCTGCCGGAAGGGCAGCGTCGTACCGTCATCCCGCCGACCACCCGGCTGCCGGAGCTGGCCGGCGACGCCGACCTGGTGGTGGCCGCGTCCGGCACCTCGGCCTGGGAACTGGCCTGCCTGGGCGCCGCCGCGGCACTGGTCTGCGTGGTGGACAACCAGGAGGTCGGCTACGCGCGGGCGGTGTCCACCGGCGCGGTCGCCGGCCTCGGCCGGCTCCGTGACCTGCGCGCCGACCCGTCCGACGCGGCGGCCACCCTGCACCGGCTGCTCACCGACCCGCCGGCCC
>JBAUUM010000956.1:0-1907 GCA_049582705.1 Actinocatenispora sp. | reverse complement strand
GGGGTGGCACCGGCCAGCACGCTGCCGGCGAGCGTCGCGGCCGCCGACAGGGCGACGGCCAGGATGCCCGCACGGCGGCGGGCGGTGGGCAGGACAGTCACGGGGGCTCCTCGGCTTCGGGGCGCGGCCGGGCACGCCGGTCGATGCGCACATGCCGGAGAGACACGTGAGCAATCGATTTCTGCCCCGAATGTACGAGATGCCCCCGGACCGGTCAAGACCCGTCAGACGGGACGCAGGGTCAGCGTCCGCCCCGCGGCGACCGTGACCGGACGAGCCAGGTCGACGCTGGTGCCACCGTCGGACTCCGTCACCCGACAGCCGACGTCGCCGTCCCCGCCGTCGCCGTCCCCGCCGTCCACCGACGCCGTCGACCACGAGACGCCGGTCAGCCGGACCCGGTGGACCTCCAGCGACCCGGACACGCACCGCACCGTCAACGCGCTACCGTCCACAGTGGACAACTCCGCGGTGCCCCAGGCCGGGCCGGCCACGAACGGCACCCGCCAGCCCGCCGCCTGGCCGTCCACCGGTCCGAGCGTCAGCTCGCCGGTCACCGCGTTCCAGCCCAGCCCGGTCAGCGCCTCCAGCACACTCCACCCGGCCAGGTTGCGCACGTAGTGGTCGCCGCACTCGATCTGGTTGTACGGATTGCGCCGCGAGCCGTCGTACCGGGCCCACATCGCCCGCAGCAGCGTCATCGCCTCGTCGACCAGACCCTCCTGCAGACAGTGCGCGGCCACCTGGTACTCCACGCCCGTCCACACCTCGTCCGCGTACCGGGTGGGCACGTCCGGGCGCCCGCCGCGCGGCCAGGTGCACACGATCAGGCCCTCGTCGTCGCCGTCGGCGAAGATCCGGTACTCGTGCTCGAAGCCGTGGAAGCCGGACCGGAAGTTGTACCGCACGACCGCGCGCAGCGCGTCCCGTACGTGTTCGCGGGGCAGCAGGTGCCCCAGGTCGAGCTGGTGCGCCCACCACTGGCCGATCAGCTGGTCGGACAGGCAGCCGGCACCCCACTGGAAGTCCGGCGACTCGTCCGGGTCCAGGACCTGCGCGAAGTACTCGCCGTTGAACAGCAGCTCGTCGTAGCGCGCGCTGCCCGCCTCGAACAGCTCCCGGTACCGCTCGGCCGAGTCGCCGTCGTCGGCCAGCAGCGCCATCTCCTCCGCCGCCCGCAGCGCGGCCAGCCAGTACGTGCCCATGAAGCTGTTGACGCCGCACAGGTCGATGTCGTGCGTGCTGGGCTGGATGCCGCGCAGCACACCGGTACCGTCCGGATCCCACGTCGACCGCACGTGCGCCATCAGCCGGCGCAGGTTCGGCCACCGGCGCAGCAGCCACGGCAGGCCGGCACCGGCCCGTACCTCCCGGTAGCTCTTGAGTACCACGCCGAGCATCCCGTCCAGCGCCGGCGTGTCCGGGCCGCCGATGTGCGTGTCCCACAACTGCTTCAGGTACAGCGGGGCCCGCAACCGGTGCGGCACATAGCCTTCCGGCGCCTGCAGTACGTCGAACTCGATGTCGCGCATGTCGAGTTCCAGCGTCGGGTACAGCCGCGCCAGGGTCTGCTCGTAGTTCCACACGTGCGTGCAGTTCAGCGGGCACGATCCACCGTGGACACCGGCCCACATCGCGGTCGAGGCGCCCTGCACGCCCTCGAAGCCCAGCACCCGACCCTCGGCGGTACGGAACATCGACGGGCTGCGCACCGTGGAGGCGAGCCCGGCCATCCGCTCGGTCACCTCGGCCGGCAGACTGCTCGCCGCCAGCGTGTCGGTCCACTCCCGGGTCGCCGCCCGCAGCTCGTACCAGTCGCGCTGCACCGTCTCGGCCACGTCGACCGCGTCCACGAACCGGGTCGCGTACTCGTTGCCGAGCCAGAATCGGCTGTGCCCGTAGTCCTG
>JBAUUM010000955.1:0-12550 GCA_049582705.1 Actinocatenispora sp. | reverse complement strand
GCCGCACCCGGCGCGGTCAGTGCTCGGACAGCACCACGCACTCGTGGTACGAGAGGGTCGGGTCGTACTTGGTGACCTCGGCGAGCCGGCCGGCGTCCAGCACCGCCAGGTACTGCAGGTCCTCGACCGCGCACACCCGGGCGGCCAGGTCGAGCGCCGCGGCGACGTAGCTGGTCGGCACCCGGTCGAAGAGCCGCGAGTCGTGGATCAGGAAGTCCGGACCGGTACCCGCCCGGTGCGCGGTGACGGCCATCGCGAGATCGAAGCAGAACAGCGTGATGGCCCGTACCCCGGGCGCGGCGTCGCCGCCCAGTACGGGATGGAAGGCGTAGCCGCTGTCCCGGGCGGTGACGGTGAGCGCGGCCGGCCGGTCCGGCCCGAACATCCGGTACGCGTAGCGGGTGAAGCGCTCGCTCGCCGCGGTGAGCCGGTCGTGCCGGCCCCGCAGGTCGTGCCGGACGCTCTCGCGCAGCTCCAGCGCCTGGCGTTGCAGTTCGGCGTGCGCGTCCGCGTACCGGGCCAGCGCGCTGCGCCGGGCCTGCAGCGCGGCCAGCCGTGCCTCCAGCGCCGCGACGGCGACCTGTGGGTCGGTGGCGAGCGCCCCGCCGGCGGCCCGCGCGGTACGCCAGGTCGCGTCCGCCGCGGTCTCGGCGCGTTCCAGTTCCAGGGTGGCGATCTCGGCGGTCAGGTTGGCCAGGTCCCGACTGGCGGCCTGGTCGGTGAACCGCTGGCCGGTGGGCAGGTCGTCGTCACCGCGCTGGCTGGACCGCAGGTGCCGGCGGGACTGGTGCAGGGTCTTGGCGGCCTCCACCAGCGCCGGGTCGAGACCGAACAGGTGCGCCAGCGGCGGCAGCGTGTCCACCGCGGACTGCCGCGAGTGCTGCCGTACCGGGTCGTTGAACCCGCCGTGGTCCGCGTCGCGCAGATAGTAGGAGAGCAGGGACTGGTACGTCGGTTCGTCGTCGGCGCCGGTCAGGCCGAACAGCGACTGGCCGAGCCAGGTCTGCCAGCCGGCCAGTGGCAGCGCCCACGGTGCCGCCTCGGTCCCGCTGCTGTGCACGGTGAGTTCCTGGGGCGCCGAGCCGCGCCGGACCGCGGTCACGGTCTCGCCGGCGCCGGTGAACCGCACGGTGCAGGTCGACTCGGTCAGCTCCTGCCGGCGCTGCGGATGCCGTGGACTGCTGCCGCTGCCGCCGAGCACGAAGTCGAGCGCGCCGATCAGCCGGGTACGACCGGCGGCGTGCCGACCGTCCGTGCGGTCCGCCTCGTCGTGGTCGCCGTCGTTCGCGCCGCCGTCCGTGGCGCCGTCCTCGGCGTCGGCGCCGCCGGAGGTTCGGAGCGAGGCGGCCCGGTCCCGCGCCCACTGCTCACCGAGCGGGGTGTACCCGATGGTCGCGTGCCGGCCCCGCCGGCCGGGGATGATGTCCTGCCGGAGCTCGGGAGACGCATGTCTCGGCCCGGGCCTGGTGTCCTCGGCGCTCGACGTCTCGGCGCCGTCCAGGATCGCCACGTTGAGTCCCGGCCCGAACCGGACAGGCCGAAACCCGGGGATGTCACTGCTCAATTCGCGTAACACGGTGTGTACTCCGTACCCCGGGAGATCAACAGCGTTGGGCAGGATTCTGCCAGCTCAACGCGCGCTGATGTGCACCGTAAGCTGGCAGTTTTTCGGCGCAGGCGGGCGTCCCGAGCATGGATCGGGCACAATCCAGCAACTACGCTTAGTATTGCATCATTCACGAATCGCCCTGCGTCCGACCCTGCCGGGCAGATCGCCCCGAACCGGTCCCGGTCGGGTCCGGCTCGGATCCCGGGTCGGACCCCTGGTCCGTCGGCGGGAACCGCGATTCGTTGACCAGTGATTTCTCCCGGGCGGCGGCCAGCAGGTCGACGTCGAGGACGTCGGCGAGCCGGACCAGGTAGAGGAAGACGTCGGCCATCTCGCTGCGCACCGCCGCCGCTGACGTCGCGTCACCCATCACTGTCCGCGATTCGTCCGGCGTCAACCACTGGAACTCGGCCAGTAGCTCCCCGGCCTCCCCGGCCAGCGCCATCGCCAGGTTCTTCGGCGTGTGGAACTGTTCCCAGTCCCGCCGCCGGGCGAACCCCCGCAGGTACTCGCGCAACGCGTCGATGCTGTCCATGAGGCGACACGCTACTGCGCCGTGGCGCCTCGCCCGGGGCGCCGACGCGTCCGCGCCGACCCGCCTGCAGTCCGTACCCGCGCCGATCCGTGCGCCGTCCGGCGTGCGGCGACCGGCCCGCGGCCCGCCCGTCTCTCGGTCGCGCCGACCGGTCCACGCCGCCCTCACCTGCGCGGACGGCAAGCACCGGATTTGCTGATCTTGCCTCGTGCCGTGGGCCGCGCCGGTACGGTCGGGCGGTACGAGGCCCGCGGGAGAGCCCGTCGGTTCGTGGCGTTCCCCGTTGCCTCCGGCTCTGCATACTCGACGAAGGCATGGCAGGTGATGGGGGAAGACGCGGCCGGGCAACCGGTCCGGAGGTCCTTTGTGGACCGTGTGGCGCGGGTGCTGGCAGTGGCGAGCGAGCCGCTCAGTACCGGACAGCTCATCGACCGTGCCGGACCGGCCGGCAGCGTCCGTTCGGCCGTACAGCGCCTCGCCGACGACGAGCGCCTGGTGCGTACCGGCCGCAACGAATGGGCACTCGCGAGCTGGGGAGCCGAGCCCTACCGACCGCTCGACGCCGGGCTCGCCTCGGCTTCCGCGGAGCTGGCCCGGTCGCGTCCCCGGCAACGCTCCCTTCGCATCCCGTGCGTACCGTCGCCCGACCTTCTCCGCCCGCCGCCCGCCGCCTGACGTCACCCACCGTCACGCGCGACCAGCCCGCGGCGCCCGATTCCCCGGATGGGTAACCACGTGCGCGTGCCCGTTGGACAATTCCCGTCAGGAGACTCTGGGGGAGTTCTGGTGGACGGGATAAAGCGGGAAAATGCTGTAAGCGGATAGCGCCCGTGTAAGCATTTATCCCGTAAGTACGTTTCCGAAGAACCGGCATGACGCTCAATCGGGGAAATGGCGGGTGGGGCGGATGAGGCTGGAACTGAGGGCGCCCGGTCGCAGCCACCGGTCGGGACCGCCGGCTCGACCGGCGCTGCTCGGCCGGCCGGGTCCACTGCGTCGGCTGGGACCGATGGGCCGGCCGGGACTGCCGGGACTGCTGGGTCGGCCGGGGCCGGTGCGCCGACCCGCGCCGCCGACCAGCCTGTGGGCCCGGCTGAGCCATGTGTACGCACGTCGGGTCGGCCCGGCGGAGCGTGCGCTGCTGCTGTCCTGGGCGGCGTTCGGGGTGACGTTCGGCGTCGCCCGCTCGGTCACCCATCTGCTCCGGCGGCGGGACGCCGGGTCGGGCGGCTCCGGTGGCATCGTCATCGCCGGTCGGCACATACACCACTACAACTTCGGCATCGCGCTGCTCATCGCGGTCGGTGCCATAGCGGTGCACGGGCAGCGGCCGCTGCGACGCCATCCGCTGGTCGCCGCCGCGTACGGCACCGGCACCGCGCTGATCGTCGACGAGTTCGCCCTGCTGCTCGACCTGCAGGACGTGTACTGGGCCCGGGAGGGCCGGTCCAGCGTCGACGTCGCGCTCGGCGCGATCGCCCTCGGCGGCCTGTACCTGGCGGCGGTCCCGTTCTGGCACGGCGCCGCCCGCGAGGTGGCCCGGACCAGGCTGCTCCCCGACGCCGAGCCCGGACTCTGACCCCGGACGCTGGCCCCACCTGCCGACGATGACGGGCCGGCGGCTCAGTCGGCGCGGCGGGCGATGACGAAGATGCGGTGGAACGGCAGTACCGTGCCGTACGGCTGCGCCGGGTGCGCCTCGCGCAGCGCAACGGCCATCTGGCGTTCGAACTCGGCGGCGGCGTCGGGATCGTCGGCCAGTGCGTCGAAGTACGGCCGCAGCCCGGTCCCGCGGAACCAGTCCAGTACCGGATCGGGGCCGGTGAGGATGTGGTAGTACGTCGTCTCCCACGCGTCGACCGCGCAGCCGAGGCGGGCCAGCTCGTCCAGGTACGACTCGGGGTGCTTGACCGTCGTCGTGGTGCGCGGCCCGGCGCCCGCGGCGGCGTCGGAGAGGCGGTCCTGCCATTCCGGCCGCTGGGTGACCCGGCGGATCACCTCGCCGGTGCCGGCCGGTCCCTTGGCGGGCACCTGGAACGCGAACGCCCCGCCGGGCCGGAGCGCGTCCAGCCAGTCGGCGAACAGTTCGGTGTGCTCGGGCACCCACTGCAGGACGGCGTTGCTGACGATCAGGTCGACGGGCTCGGCCGGCCGCCAGGACCGTATGTCGGCGACGGTGAACGACAACCGGGGCCCGGCGTACCGCTGCGCGGCCTCGATCATGTCCTCGGACGAGTCGACGCCCCGTACGGTCGCTCCGGGGAACCGCCCGGCGAGGGTCGCGGTCATGTTGCCCGGGCCGCAGCCCAGGTCGACGATCGTGGCCGGTGACCGGACGGCCACCCGGGAGACCAGGTCATGGAACGGGCGGGCGCGCTCCTCGGCGAACCGCAGGTACTGCTCCGGGTCCCAACTCGTCATGGCTCCACGCTAGCCGGACCGCGAGCGCCCCGACCCCGCGTCGACCCGCACGCGGGCCGGCGACGGACCGAGCGCCTGACATGGACCGACCGCGGGTCACGGACCGACCGCGGGTCACGGACCGACCGCGGGTCACGGACCGACCGCGGGTCACGGACCGGCCGCGTGTCACGGGCCGGCCTTCTGTCAGGGACCGACCGCCTGTCACGAGATCACGCCGGTCGGGCGACAGGCGCCACCGCAGACGTCACGGACCCACCCGAGCCGGGACGACGTGCGCGGTCCGGGCTCAGGCCAGTCGGGCGACGGGCGCCCCGGCCGTCATGCCGACGTGGACGTCACCCGGGTAGCCCTGCGCCGCCGGCGTCGGGTTCTCCACGGTGCGGGTCAGCTGCCAGTGGGCTTCCGGGTGGGTCTCCCACCAGTCCCGGTAGTCCGGGTTGTCGTCGAGCTGGGTCAGGTACGCCTGCGCGGCGCACCGGTAGACCTCGCCGGCCCGCTCGGCGTGCGGCCCGGTCGGGTTCCAGGCGAGGACCCGTTCCAGCATGATCGGGTCGTCGCGCAGCGGCCGTACCACGACGCCGCGCCCGTTGCGTGAGGTCGGCTGGACGAGCGCGACGGCGCCGGCGGCGACGAGTGCGCGGCAGGCGGACTGCTCGTTGACCTCGTGCCGGACCCGGGGTCGGAAACCGGCCGACGCGCAGGCACGGGAGAGCACCACCTGGTCGTTACCGTCCCGCATCGGCGGCAGCACCCAGTCCTCGTCGGCCAGGTCGGCGAGATCGACGGAGGACGCGTCGCTCATCGGATGGTTCTCCGGCAGCGCGACGAACACCGGTTCCTCGACGAGCTGCTTGGTGTCGATGCGTTCGCTGGTGAGCAGCGGGAATCCGGCGCACTCGTCGAGTACGGCGAAGTCGAGCCGGCGGCTCTCCAGGTCCTGGGCGAGCTGGCCGACGCCGGCGACCTCGAGGGTCACGGCAGCGCTGGGCAGCGACTCGGTCATGCTGCGGGCGAGGATCGGGCCGATGGGCCCGGGGCAGGCGCCGATCCGCAGTTCGCCGCTGGTCTTGCGGGTGCGCGCGGCCGCGCCGGCGAGCAGGTGCTCCATGTCGGCCAGGATGGTGCGCGCGGAGCCCACCAGGTACGCGCCGAGCTCGGTGGTGCGGGTGCCGGTGCGTGCCCGTTCGAAGAGGCGGCCGCCGACGCGCCGCTCGATCCGCTGCAAGCTTGCGGACAGTGATGGTTGTGATACGCCGAGGCGGGCGGCCGCGCGGGTGAGGCTGGGCTCGTCGGCGATGGCGCAGACCAGCCTCAGATGGCGTAGTTCCAGTTCGGCCATAACTCCATTATGAACCATTTTGCCTAGGTAGCCCGCGTGGGCAGCTAGGAGCTACCTGTGAGTAAGTCAAGACCGGAGAATGGTCACTCCATGCCGATCCGACAACTACTGCGGGGTCGCGAACAACAAAGACCGTGACTGCCGGTGTAACCGGCAGTCACGGTCTTTGAATGGTTCAGTCGGCCGTCAGCCCTTGAACGCGTCCGTGCCGTTCGGGGTGCCGAGGCCGGTCGGGCCGTCCCAGCCGTCGCCCGCGTTGCACCACTGCTGGGTGTCGCAGGAGCCGTTGCTGCCGGTGGTCACGTCGTTCAGGCCGCCGGCGGCCTTCCACGGGTAGCTGGCCGGGTAGTCGGCGTCGCCGGGGGTACCGGCGTCGGCGTAGACACCCGCGATGATCGGAGCGGAGGCGCTGGTGCCACCGACGACCATCCAGCCGTCTTCCTGGTAGGTGTCGTAGACCGCGACACCGGTGGCCGGGTCGGCGACCGCGGACACGTCGGCCTCACCGCGCTTGTCGCAGCCGGTCGCATCGGTGTGCCAGGCCGGCTTGGCGTCGTACGCCGAGCAGCCCGAACCAGCGCCGTCCCACGCCGCCTCGGACCAGCCACGCGAGCTGGAGTCCTTGGTCAGCGAGGTGCCGCCGACCGCGGTCACGTACTGCGAGGCGGCCGGGTACGAGGCGCCGTAGCCCGAGTCGCCGGAGCTGGCGGTGATCGCCACACCCTTGTGGTTGAAGTACTGGTCGTCAGCCTGGGTGTCGCTGGTGTCCTCGTCGCCGCCGTAGCTGTTGGAGACGTACTTGGCACCCATCTCCACCGCGGTGTTGACGGCCGTGCCGAGCGCGTCCATCGACGGCTCGTCGGCCTCGACCAGCAGGATCTTGGCGTTCGGAGCGACCGCCGAGACCATGTCGAGGTCGAGCGAGATCTCCGTGGCCCAGCCGGCGTCGCCGGTCGGCAGCGGGCTGGCCTCGCCGTTCTGGTTCACCTTGGTGAAGTCCGCCGCCGGCAGTCCGTACTGCTTGCGGTAGGCGGCCAGGTCGGCCTCGGCGTTGGGGTCGTCGTACGCGTCGATGATCGCGATCGTCGCCCCGGAGCCACCGTCGGCGGGCAGCCCGTAGGCGGCCTGCAGGTCGGCGGGGCCGAAGCCCTGCGGGTCGGCGTTCGGGCCGATCGACTTGGCCTGCTTGACGTCGAGGCGCTTGAGCGCCATGCACGCCATCTGGCCCGGCTTGTCGGGGGTGGCGCATTCGCGCATCACGCTCTGACTCGCTGAGCCACCATTCGGCTGCGCCTGCGCGGGTGCGCCGGCGACAGTCAGCGCCAGCAGGCCGCCGAAGGCGACAGCCGCGCTGGCAAGAGGGGTCTTCCGCATTCCCGTCCTCCAAGATGTAGGGGTTCGGCGGGAGGAATGCGTTCAGTATTCATCGCTTTCGATACATAAATCTCATCCCTAATGCTGATAACTCTGACATTATGCCAACCTAAAGGGAGCCTTAAGGCACTCAGAGTCATCTGAACTGATGGGCGGGGCGCGCCGTCAGCGCCCGGGGGAGCGTGTGCGCGTCCCGCCCATCCTCAAGAGGTCCGTCGACCTCTCGTGGAACGGATCCGGTGCGTGCCGGTCCCGCTGGGCCGTGCGGTGACCGTCCGGATTCGTTCCGGTTCCACGCCCGGCGCGGATGGCAGGCTACCGGCGCGGGGTCGTGGAGGAACCAGGTCTTGACGCCCTGCGGTTACGAGTGGCGCGGTCCCGGCCGTCGGGCCTCGTACTGGGCAGCCCGCCATTCCGGCAGGGTCAGCATCCCGTTCAGGTCGTGCCGGGTGGTCCAGCCGTCCCGCCAGGGCAGGCGGGATGCGGCGTCCGCCCGTTCGGCGAGACGCTGCGCCGTGCACGGCCAGTTCGCTCCGCAGTGGTCGCAGCCGGCCTCGGTGGGACGGTGGCGGGCCAGTACGTGCTGCGCGTCGCGCCACAACAGGCGGTCGACGACGTCCTCGGGTACCTGGTCGGTGATGGTGGGGCGGTCGACGGCGTCCGGCCGCTCGACGCTCTCGGGCTCCTCGATGGGGTCCGGCTCCGCGGCGTGGTGCGGACGCTCGGTGGGGTTCGGACGTTCGGCGCGGCCGGTGCGCTCCGCGCGGCTCGGACGCTCGACGGTGTTCGGACGGTCGGTGGTGGCGGCGTCGACCGGCTGGGCCGGCTTCTCGGCTGCCGACGGTACGGGCAGATCGGTGTCGGTCAGTCGCTCAATCACGTTGACCGGGGTCACTGGCCTTACCTCCCCTTCACGAACCCTGGGTTGGATCCGATGAACTGAAAGTTAGGACTTGGTGACCAATTGTTGACGGACGCGGTGTGCGACTTGCAGAAGGGGATAACCGGTCGGCGAGTACGAAAGGGTCCCGGAGAGACCCGTCAGACGGGCAGCGACGGTGGCGTGGGGCTGTTCGCGACGGCGGCCGCGAGACTCCGGGCCACCCCCGAGAGCTGGGTCAGCACCGTGTTCTCGCTGCGCTGGAACTCCTCCAGCGACATCGAACAGGCCAGCACCATCGGCGAGTCCTCGGTGGTGCGTGGCGGGATCACGGCCGCGGCGCAGGCCACGTTCTCCCGGAACTGCCCCATCTCCACGTAGGTGCCGCGCCGGCGCAGCCCGGCCAGGTCGTGCTCCAGCTGCTCGCGGTCCACGATGGTGGCCCGGGTGTACGGACGCATGCCCACCATGGACAGGTAGCTCTGGCGGCGCCCGGGTTCGAGCGTGGACAGCAGCGCCTTGCCGATCGCGGTGGCGTGCGCCGCCTCGTCGAAGCCGACGACCAGGTCCTCCAGGTGCGGTGACCGGGAGCCCTCGACGACGTCGGTGATCGCGACGTGGCCGTTGACGAACTGGGCCAGGAAGTGGCTGTACCCGGTCGCGCGCACGGCGCGGCGCAGGCCGCTGGCGGTGTCGTCCGGCGGTCGCATCGCCGCGGTGAACTCGCGGAACCGGTCCGCCACCTCCAGCCCGGGCAGGTAGGTGCCGTCGGAGCAGCGGAGCAGGTAGCCCTCGTACGCGAGGGTGCGGACCAGGTGGTAGGTGGTGGACAGGCCGAGGCCACATCTGCGGGCGATCTGCTTGACGGTCAGGCCTCGTTGTGACCGGCCGACCGCCTCCAGGATCCGAAGCGCCCTCGACACGCTCTGGATCAGATCAGAAGGCGCTTGGGAGCCATCTGTGCGCACAACAAAACCTCCGTACTGACCCCGCTCCGTACCCGAGCGGATCTGTCAACGATAGGCAGTACGGCACATACTGAGAAGACCCGGTTACGTATGGTAACTCAGTGTGTTCCTGGCTCGGCACCAAACTGGGATTATGTCCCAATAGCATAACCGTGGGTAGTTGATCCTCTCCGCTCGCCCTGCCCCACCACCTCGCCCGAGGGCCCCGAACCTACGCAGCCGTAAGCTCGATCCATGCCGGACGTGCCACCCACACGCTTCAGTTATCTCGGGCCCGAAGGAACATTCAGCGAGGTGGCCCTGCGTACCGTGCCCGAGGCGGCGGACGGCGAACTGGTCCCCGCCCGCAGCGTGCCGGAGGCGCTCGACGCCGTCCGGTCCGGCGAGGTCGACGCGGCCGTCGCGCCACTGGAGAACTCCGTCGGCGGCGCCGTACCGGTCACCTTCGACGACCTCGCCGCCGGCTCCCCGCTGCAGATCATCCGCGAGGTCGTACTGCCGGTCCGGTTCGTGTTCGCCGCCGCCGAGGGCCTGCGGCCCGAGGACGTCCGCACCGTGGCCGCGCACCCGCAGGCCTCTGCCCAGTGCCGGCAGTGGCTGCGTAGGACCGTGCCGGACGCCGCCGTGATCGACGTCCTGTCCAACGCCACCGCCGCGGTACTCACCGCCCGGGGCGAGTACGACGCCGCCCTGTCGACCGGGCTCGCCGCCCACCGCAACGGGCTCGCGCTGCTCGCCGAGGAGGTCGCCGACCACCGCGACGCCATGACCCGGTTCGCGCTGATCGCCCGGCCGACCCGACCGCCGGAACCGACCGGCAACGACATCACCACGCTCGCCGTTTTCATCGCGCACGACCGGGTCGGCGCGCTGCTCGGCGTCCTGACCGAACTCGCCGTACGGGGCGTCAACCTCACCCGGATCGAGTCCCGCCCCAGCGGCGGGCGCCTCGGCCGGTACTGCTTCTTCCTCGACTGCACCGGCCACGTCGCCGAGGCCCGGATGGGCGAGGCGCTCGCCGGCCTGCGCCGGGTCTGCGCCGACGTGCGGTACTTCGGCTCGTACCCGCGCGCGGTGCCGCCCGGAGGTGCCGAGCCGCCGGTGCCGCCGCCGCCCGGCGCGTCCGACGCGAACTTCGCCCGCGCCGCGCACTGGCTGGCCCAGATCCGCGCCGGAGAACAATCCTGACCTGGCAAATCGCCTGGTGTTTCGTGCTCTCCGCACGTCGTACGTATCTGTCTCTTCCGGATAGTCCGGTTACGTGGTAGCAACATCCCGACACCGCTCCCGCGTGCCCGGATGACGCCCCTCACCGGATCGCGGGTCCCGACCCGATGAAGGGATCCCCCATGCCTTCCTCAACCCCCCGGCGCGGCGCCCACCGCGTCGTGTTGCGCGTGCTCGGCGCCGCCGCGGTCGCGGCCGGCCTCGCCCTGGCACCCGCCACCGCCGCCTCGGCCTCCATCAGCGCGTACGTCTGGCACACCGACGGCGACGGCGTCAACGTGCACAGCGCGGCGTCCACCTCGTCCGGGGTCGTCACCGCGCTCGCCGAGGGCGCCACGGTGACCGTGGACTGCCAGACCACCGGCACCTCGGTCAACGGCACCACCATCTGGGACCACCTGCCCGCGTACGGCGGGTACGCCACCGACTCGTACATCTACACCGGCTACGACGGCTGGAGCCCGGACCTGCCCCGGTGCGGGTCGAACCCGCCCGGCGGCGACGTCGGTGACGACATCGTGGCCACCGCGCAGACCCAGGTCGGCAACGGTCCGGACAAGTACACCAACGCCGGCGGGGTCAGCAGCGACACCCCGTGGTGCTCGCTGTTCGTGTCCTGGACCTGGCGGCAGAACGGCATCACCACGCCGTACTACGTGTACAGCGGCGACCTCTTCTACTGGAGCCAGGACCGGGGCCTCGCGCACTACGGCACCTCCGGCATGCGCCCCGGTGACGCGGTGTTCTTCGGTACCGGCCCCCAGGCGCCGAGTGGCTCGGATGTGCCGAGCGTGCACGTCGGCATCGTGAAGTCGGTCAACGGTGACGGCACGATCAACACGATCGAGGGCAACTACGCCAACCGGGTGGCCGCGCCCGGCGCGTTCGACCCGGACGGCTACCGGTCCGACGTGGGCCGCGTCTACGGCTACGCGCACCCGGCGTAGGCGACGATGCGACGCATCCTGCTGATCGTCGCGGCCGCCGCGGGACTGGTCCTGGCCAGTTCCGCGCCGGCTGCGGCGTCGATCTCCGCGTACGTGTGGCACACCGACGGCGACAACCTCAACATCCGTAGCGCGCCGAACACCTCGGCCAGCGTGGTCACCGCGCTCGCCGAGGGCACCACGGTGACCGTGGACTGCCAGACCACCGGCACCACCGTCGAGGGGGTCAGCATCTGGGACCACCTCGCCGGCTACGACGGGTACGCCAGCGACCTGTACATCTACACCGGGTACGACGGGTGGCACCCCGACCTGCCCCGGTGCGGGTCGACGCCACCGGGCGACAGCGATCCGGTGAACACCTCCGGCTTCGACATGTCGGGCCTGAACCCGGGCACCGTCGACTTCGCCGCCGCCGCCCAGCAGTACGGCTTCGCCGACTTCAAGGCGAGCCAGGGCGACTACCTCACCGACGGCAAGTTCCTGCAGCGTGTCGCCGCGGCGAAGGGCAAGATGATCATCCAGGCGTACCACTTCTTCGACCCCCGTAGCGGCGGCGCCGCGCAGGCCGACTACCTGGCCGGCGTGCTCGGCCAGGCCGGCTACCGGGTGTCCGACGACGGCACCCTGCCGATCATGGCCGATCTGGAACCCAACTACTGCAGCGGTGAACTGGATCCGGACCAGCGGGAGAGCAACTGCTCCCAGGAACGGCTGTCGCTGCCGTTCTGCTGGATCTCCGACGACGCGAGCGGCACGCTCAACGCGCGGGTCGCGGACTTCGTCAGCCGGGTCACCAGCCGTACCGGTGCCCCACCGATGATCTACACCAACGCGGACATGACGTACAGCTGCGGCCTGGACACCGGCCCGCTGCACTCGTTGATGCTGGTGGCCCCGTCCTGGAACGGACAACCCCAGCAGGTCGCGGACTCGCTGGGCTGGGACACGTACACCTTCACCCAGACCGGTGCGTACGTCACCGTGCCGGGCGGGGTGGGCGCGCTGCCCGACCGGTACCACGGCAGTACGGCGCAGCTCGCCGCGCTGGCGGACGGGTAGCCGCTCGGGACCACCCGGACGGTCCATCTCCTGTTCTGTGCAGCGACACGCTGAGTCGTTCGGTGTGTTGCTGCACGGTTCTGTGTGGACCCCCGTTCTGTGCAGCGACACGCTGACTCGTTGGGCGTGTCGCTGCACAGAACAGACTGCGGCGGGCGACCGGGGGTTTGCGGTGGGGCCTACGG
>JBAUUM010000954.1:0-3293 GCA_049582705.1 Actinocatenispora sp. | reverse complement strand
GCCCAAAGAACCGCCCACCACCGACCCGACCCGCGGTACGCCGGGCGGGGCGCGCGGCGCAGGCAGGTGGGCGACGCGGGGAGGCGGCACGCCGGGCGGGGCGCCCGACGCCGTGGTCGACACCGGGATTCCCGGGGCCGCCTGTCCGGCTTGCCCCTGTCGGTGCCGGACGGGATGATCAGGCGGTCGGAGATGCGCCCGCGGGGATGAGCGGGATCGGCGGGACCGACCGGTACCAGTCGGGCGAGCGGAAACGGGTGCGGAGTGCGTACGTCGCTGCGGAGTGTCGGGGCCATCACCCTGTTCGTCGAGGACCTGTCCCGCTCGACGCGCTTCTACCGGGACGTCTTCGACACGTCGCCCACGTACGAGGACGAGGCCTCCGCGGTCTTCACGTTCGAGAACACGATCATCAACCTGCTGCTGGCCCCGGCGGCGCGGGAGCTGATCGAGCCGGCGATGGTGGGCAGCCGCGCGACCGGGTCGCGTTTCCAGCTCACCGTCTGGGTGGAGGACACCGACGCGATCTGCGCGGAGCTGGACAAGGTGGGCGTCACTCTGTTGAACGGCCCGCTGGACCGGGAGTGGGGCATGCGCACCGCGAGCTTCGCCGATCCCGACGGTCACATCTGGGAGGTCGCGCAGCCTCTCCGACAGGCCGGGAACGGATGACCGGAGGGTCGGGCGGACCAACGTGCACCAGGCGGTCAGCAGGGAGGCAGCTGTGACGGGCGAGGACGCCGAGCGGCCGGTGACGGAGCAGCGTCCGGTGCGGCTCGGGCACCGTACCTTCGGGCCGACCGACCTGGCGGTGATGGCGATCATCAACCGCACGCCGGACTCGTTCTTCGACAAGGGCGCCACGTTCGGCGCGGACGCGGCGCTCGCCGCGGTGGACCGCGCCGTGCAGGAGGGCGCGGACATCGTCGACATCGGCGGGGTGAAGGCCGGGCCGGGCAGCACGGTCGACGAGGCCGAGGAGATCCGGCGGATCGTGCCGTTCGTGGCGACGATCCGGCAGCGCCATCCGCACCTGGTCATCTCGGTGGACACCTGGCGGGCGGGCGTGGCGGAACGCGCCGTCGCGGCGGGCGCCGACCTGCTCAACGACGCCTGGGCGGGCGCGGATCCGGCGCTGGCGGAGGTCGCGGCGGCGACCGGCGCGGGCCTGGTCTGTTCGCACACCGGCGGGCTGCCGCCGCGCACCCGACCGCACCGGCCCGCGTACGCCGACGTGGTCGCCGATGTCCTGGACACGGTGACCGGGCTGGCGGAGCGGGCGTTGTCGGTCGGGGTACGACGGGACGGCATCCTGATCGATCCGGCGCACGACTTCGGCAAGAACACGTACCACTCGCTGACGCTGACCCGCCGGCTGGACGAGATGGCCGCGACGGGCTGGCCGGTACTGGTCGCACTGTCCAACAAGGACTTCGTCGGCGAGTCGCTGGACGTACCGGTGGATCAGCGGCTGTCCGGCACACTGTCGGCGACGGTGGTCAGCGCGTGGCTGGGCGCCCGGTTCTTCCGGGCCCACCAGGTACGCGCAACGCGGCAGGCGCTGGACATGGTGGCCACGATCCGGGGTGACCGGTCACCGGCGGTCGCCCGGCGCGGGCTGTCCTGACCGTCCCGACCGGCGCGGTGGCAGTCCGGCGTACAGCGCGATCTCGGCGCCACCCTTCTCGGCGGAACCGTCCGCCGTGGCAGCCACCTCGGCGGTACTGACCTCGGCCGCCTCTTCGAGTGCGGCGCCGTGCAGTGCCGCGCTGGCGAAGGCCACGCCGCCCGGCCCCTGGTCCGGGTCGCCCGGCCCGCCGGCCGGCCCGTCGGGTTCGCCGTCGGATTCCGGGTCCAGCCAGGCGATGTCGTCGCAGGAGTGCCCGAACAGCCACAGGGCCCGTTCGGCGGAGCTGAGCCGCGCGGTCATCCCGCCGGGCTGGAACACGATCGCGAAGTCCGTGAGCGCCAGGCCCCAGGCGTAGATGCGCGGCGCGCCGTCGACGCTGTCGTCGGTGTACTCGATGAGCAGGAACCGCCGGGGCACGTCGGCGACGTCCAGTCCCGGGAACTGGCGTGCGATGCGGCGGCGGGTCGGGTCGGCGTCGGTGTGGGTGTCGGCGACGGTGCCGACGGCTGTTGTGGACATGGCGTTGAGCCTGACGGGGTTCCAGCACGTGCGGTAGGCGTCTAGGGTCAACGAGTGAACTCGTACAGACGGTTCGTCACCTCGTTATTGGTACGACCGTACTGTTCTTCGACGTAAGGGGGCATCGTCGACAGTGGACGCCACGTGGAGCGAGGCGGGCATCAGTGAGCCGCACCCGTCGGTGCAGTCGCTCTTCTCCAGCGAGCTGCGCCGGTACCGGCTGGAACGGAAGCTGACCCAGGACGAACTGGCCCAGCAGGTGTACTGCTCGTCCGGCCTGGTCAGCATGATCGAGACGGGAAAGCGTTCTCCCAACCGGGACTTCACGATTCGTTGTGACGACGTGTTGAGTACCGGTGGGGCGCTGATGAGGCTGTGGCCGCTGCTGACCCGCGAGGCGTACCCGTCGTGGTTCCGGCCGTTCGTGGAGATGGAGGCGGCGGCCACCGTCATCCACGAGTTCGAGGTGCAGGCCGTGCCGGGGCTGCTCCAGACCGAGGACTACGCCCGCACCGTCATCCAGGCGAGCTGGCCACCCAACGACCCGAAGGAGACGGAACGGCAGCTCGCCGCCCGGCTGGAACGCCAGGAGATCCTGAAGCGCAGAACACCGCCGCTGCTCTGGGTCGTGCTCGACGAGGGAGTACTGCGCCGCCCCGTCGGTGGCCCCGACGTGATGCGCGCCCAGCTCACCCACCTCGTCGAGATGGCGTCGCACCAACACATCCGGCTCCAGGTCCTCCCCTTCGCCCAGGGAGTCCACGCCGCGATGAACGGCGCATTCACTGTGCTCGATCTGAACAAGCACGAGAGCGCCGTGTACATCGAAGGTCCGGGCAGCGGACAGCTCGTGGTCAAGTTCGAAGCGGTGACACAATTACGCCTGCGATTCGACGCCCTCCGTGCGCTGGCCTCGTCGCCTGAGGAGTCGATCGATCTGGTCCAAAGAGCACTGGGAGAGCTGTGAACGACACCCCTGAACTGCACTGGTGGAAGAGCACCCGCAGCGGCAACCAAGGACAGTGCGTTGAGGTCGCCGCCACCGACGACGGGTGGCACGTGCGCGACAGCAAGAACCCCGGACAGGGCCACCTGACCGTCAGTTCCGTTGCCTGGCAGGCATTCCTCGGTACGGTCGCCGACC
>JBAUUM010000953.1:0-2271 GCA_049582705.1 Actinocatenispora sp. | reverse complement strand
ACCAGGGACCCGTCGTCAACCCGGTGGCCCTGCTGCTCGGGCTCCTGCTGACCGCCCCGCTGTACGGCACGGTGGCGGTCCTGATCCGTGAGGTCACCCGACGGACCGGTCGCGGATGGCCGACGATCCTGCTGCTGGCCGCGGCGTTCGGACTGGTCCAGGCGGGACTGATCGACCAGACGCTGTTCAACCACGGAGCGTTCCACGACGGGCCGTACTGGCAGGCCCTGTCCACCCGGATACCGGTCGCGGACGTCGACGCGAGCCAACTGCTGGTCTTCGTCGGGGGCCACGTGATCTGGAGCTTCTCCGCGCCGATCGCGGTGGTCGAGGCGTGCGTCCCGCGGCTGGCCGACCGGCCGTGGCTGGGCCGTGTCGGGACCGCCGTCATCGTGCTGCTCTACCTCGCCGGGGCGGCGTTCTTCCTGCACGAACTGGTCGTCGCCCCGAAGTTCCACGCCGAGCCAGGACATCTGGTCGGCACCGCCGTACTGGCGGTCGCCCTCGGTGTGGCGGCCTTCGCGGTACCGCGCCGGCGACACCGGGCACCGCGGCGCCGCGCACCGCGGCCATGGCTGGCCGGCGTGGTCACGCTGGTGTTGCTGGGCACGGACGTGATGGTCAACGACACCGGGGGCTGGCTCGGGGTCGGCGCCGCCGCGCTGGCCCTGGCCGCGTGCGGTCTGCTGCTGTCGCGGTGGTCGGCGGGCCCCGGGTGGGACCGCCGGCACGTACTGGTGGTCGCCGGCGCCGCCCTGCTGCTCTACGCGGTGCTGTCCTACGTGGTCGACCCGCTGGACGCGTCGTACCTGACCAAGTACGTGTCCAGCAGTGTCGTACTCGCCTGCGTGCTCGCCCTGCTGGCCTGGGCGTACCACCGGGTCCGGCGGGCCGGTCGCGAAGCCGGCGACGAGGCCGGCACCGTGGCCGGACCCGGCGACGAGCAGACCGCCTGACGCGCCGCCGTCCACCTACTGCCGGGTTCAGGCGTCGGGTTCAGGCACCCCAGCCGGCCTGCTGTCCACCGACGCGTTCGGCCTCGATGCGCTCCTGATATCCGCTGCGTGCGTACGCGACCACCGGGTCCGGATCGAGTCCCGCGTCGGCGCGCACCTCGGCGAGCAGCGGGCGCACGTCGGTGTCGTACGCGTCCATCAGGACGTCGTGTGCGCCGAGGACGTCACCCGCGCGCTGGGCGGCCGCCAACGCCGCCCGGTCGACCAGCAGCGCCTTCGCCGTCGCCTCCTGCACGTTCATCACCGACCGGATGATCGCCGGGATCTTCCGCTCGATGTTGTGGCACTGGTCGAGCATGAAGTTGATGCCGTACCCGGGGTCGAGCGCCGCACCGCGGACGATCTCGTTCATGATCCTGAACAACTGGAACGGATCCGCCGCCCCGGCCATCAGGTCGTCGTCGGCGTAGAAGCGGGAGTTGAAGTCGAAGGCGAACAGCCTCTCCTTGCGCAGCAGGAACGCCACGATGAACTCGATGTTCGTGCCCGGGGCGTGGTGCCCGGTGTCGATGCACACCCCGGCCCGCTCCCCCAGGTCGACGCAGTGCGCGAAGGACGTGCCCCAGTCGGGTACGTCGGTGGCGTAGAACGCCGGCTCGAACAGCTTGTACTCCAGCAGCAGGCGCTGCACGCCGCTCAACCGGTCGTACGCCTCCCGCAGCGCGGCGGAAAGCCGGTCCTGACGGTCCCGCAGGTCGTCCTGTCCCGGATAGTTCAGCCCGTCGGCGAACCACAGTTTCAGGTCCCGCGAACCGGTCGCGTCCATGATGTCGACGGCCTCGAGGAGATGGTCGGTGGCCTTCCGGCGGATCCCGGCGTCCGGGTTGGTCACCGAGCCGAGTCGGTAGTCGTCGTCCTGGAAGACGTTGGTGTTGATCGCCCCGATCACGATCCCGTGCTGCTCGGCGTACCGGGCCAGGGCCGGGTAGTCGTCGACGGCGTCCCACGGGATGTGCAGGGCCACGCTCGGCGCGACCCCGGTGAAGCGGTGCACGGTGGCCGCGTCGGCGATCTTCTCCTCCGGGGTGCGGGGCACGCCCCGCTGGGTGAAGACCTTGAACCGGGTGCCCGAGTTGCCGAAGGCCCAGGAGGGAGTCTCGATCCGTTGCCCTGCCAGTGCCCGCTTGACGGCGGCCTTGTCAGCCATCGCGATCATCTCCTCCGGAGTGTCGTCGGGCCTTCGCCACCCGGGTGGGCGGACCTCGCCGCGCCCGGCGTCCGGTGGCGGCACGGTCGCGGGCGGCCCGTCGTGCGC
>JBAUUM010000952.1:0-18509 GCA_049582705.1 Actinocatenispora sp. | reverse complement strand
GATCGGGCTCCGGGTCGAGCCCGCCGGCCGCACGGTGCCGGCCGGGGCGCAGCCGGACGGCCACGATCACGGCGCAGAGCAGGGCGATGCCGACGAGTACCAGCGGGACCAGCATCGAATCACCGAGCGGGATCGTGTCGTGGTGCTGACTGGTTCCGGGGCCTTCCAACGCCTTCTTCTTGTCCGGCTCGGGAAACAGGCTGGACAGCCAGACCAGCAGGGCCATGACACCGATGCCGCCCAGCGCGATGAGCGACATGACGACGGCGACGGCCCGGCCGGCGCCCTGGACCGCGTCCGCGTGCCTGCGCTGCCGCCGGGTCAGCGTCGTCACCAGGACCGGCGCGAGCGCGACCAGTGCGAGGAATCCGATCGCGAAGGTCCGCAGCGCCATCCGGTCGAAGCCCAGCGGGCTGACCAGTCGGTGTCGGGCCTGTCCGCCGGCGCCGATACCGACCACCGCGATGACGAGCAGCGCGAGCACGCCGACGAACCGGAGTCCGTCGCCGCGCCGGTGAGGAGTTCTGGTCGTGGACGTGGCGCACCCCCGTGTCGTGTGTCCATGGCCCCCAGGGTGTGTCTCGAAGTCCCACTGGCCGGCTGCGCCGGACTCGTTCGCCCGCCGGCAGCGTTGTCGCCGCCGGGAACGTCGACACACGCCCTAACCCTGTAGACGGCGCGCAGCGGGGAAAGGTTGACGAACGTTCGGTCACGAAGAGCTAACGTCCGGCGGACCGGTCAGATCTCCAGATGAATGTCGGGAAGCCGACGGTCCAGCCAGCGCGGTAGCCACCAGTTCGCCCGGCCGAACAGCACCATCAGCCCGGGCACCAGGATCAGCCGGATCACCGTCGCGTCCACCAGGACGGCGACGGCCAGCCCGAGGCCCATCATCTTCACGACCACCGCGGCGCTGAACGTGAAGATCAGGAAGACGCACACCATGATCGCGGCGGCGGCGGAGATCGTGCGGGCCGTCACCGCGATCCCGGACACCACGCTCGCGGTGGAGTCACCGGTGCGCAGCCACTCCTCCCGGATCCGGGACAGCAGGAACACCTCGTAGTCCATGGACAGGCCGAACACGATCGCGAACATCATCATCGGGACGACGCTGACGATCGGCATGCCGTCGTGCAGACCGAGCACACCTGTCAGCCAGCCCCACTGGAACGCCGCGACGAGCAGGCCGTACGCGGCGCAGATCGACAGCACGTTGAGCACGACGGCCTTCAGCGGTACCAGCAGGGACCGGAACACCAGGGTCAGCAGGAGGAACGACAGCAGCAGCACCACGCCGACGAACACCGGCAGCCGCCGGGTGACCAGGGCGGCGAAGTCGGCGGTGCCGGCCGGCTCGCCGGTCAGCAGCAGGCGGGTGTCGTCGCCGCGCAGCGCGGGATGTCGGGCCGCGGCCGGCAGGACCGTGCCACGCAACCGCTCCACCAGGTCCGCCGTCGCCGTCGACTGCGGCGCCGAGCGCGGTACCACGGTGATCAGCGCCGTACGGTCCCCGCGGCCCAGTACCGCCGGGGCCACCGAGGCGACGTCGCGGTCCCGGTGCAGCGCGGTCCCGACGGACCGGTCCAGCACGCCCGCCGACAGCGGTGCCCGGGACACGGCCACCACCTGGAGCGGCGCGTTGCGGCCGATCCCGAAGTTCCGGGACACCAGCTGGTACGCCTGCCGCATCTCGCTGTGCGCCGGCAGGGTCGAGTCGTCCGGCTCGCCGAGCCGCACGCCGCCCAGCGGCACGGCCAGTACCAGCAGCAACGCCCCGAAGCCCACCGTGTACGGCAGCGGGTACCGGCCGATGTGGCCGGCCCAGCGCTGCCACCGGGACACCGGCTGGTCCGCCACCTCCGGGTCCAGCGGTGGGTGGCGGCTGCGGAACGGCAGGTGCAGCGCGTCCACCCGCCGTCCCGCGAGCGCCAGGAGCGCGGGTACCAGGGTGATCGCGGACAGCACGGCCACGACGACGACCAGCGCGGCGGACAGGCCGAGGCTGATGATCAGCGGGATGCCCGCGGTGACCAGACCGACGCTGGCCACGATGACGGTGACCCCCGCGTACACCACCGACGAGCCGGCGGCGGCGGTGGCGTTCGCCGCGGCGGTCACCGGTGGGTGGCCGCGGTCCAGTTCCTCCCGGTGCCGGGTCACGATGAACAGCGCGTAGTCGATGCCCACGCCCAGGCCGATCATGCTGCCCAGCGCCGGCGCCGCCGAGTCCACCGGGTAGACCAGGGCCAGCAGCCGTACCAGGCCCAGGCCGGCGACCAGGGCGATCGCCCCGGTGACCACCGGTACCGCGGCCGACACCACCGACCCGAACGCCAGCAGCAGCACGATGACGACCACGACGAAGCCGATCCGTTCCGGCCCCCCGGTCTGGCTGGTGCTGTGGTCGCGGGGCAGTTGGCCGGTGACCAGGGTGCGCAGACCCGGCCCTCGGCTCGCGTCCAGGGCCTCGCGCAGCTGGTGCAGACCGCCGCCGCCCGCCTTGTACCCGGCCCGGTACGAGACGGTCAGCAGGGCGGCGTGCCCGCCGGGGGAGACCTCCGGTCGGCGCAGCGGCCCCGGTTCGACGTGCGGCAGGCGGACCACCGCCCGCCGGATCCGGCCCAGGGACCGCTGGCCCGGCCCGTCGGTCAGCGTGGTCCGGCTGGTCACCACCACCGTGGCGGAGGTACCGGCCGCACCGGGGAAGGCCCGTTCCAGCTGGGCGGTCGCGTGTTGCGACTCGGTGCCGGGCAGACCCGTCCGGGCCGCGTAGTCGGGCGAGACCAGGTAGGCGAGGCCGCTGGCGAACAGGGCGAACAGCAGCCAGCTCAGCACCGTCAGCCACGGGTGGCTGGCGCAGCGCAGCCCGAGTCGCCCCAACCACGCCGACATCGCCCTCAATCTATCCGGCGGTCGGCGGGCGCGCGGCCGCTTCGCCGCCACGGCACCGGATCCCGCCCGCTGGTCAGGGCCCCGGCGGGTCGAGGAAGTCGAGTACCAGGGGACCGGCGGTGTCGCGGAACTCCTCGAAGTACGCGTGCCGCGCGCCGGGGATCAGGTGCAGCCTGGCGCCGGGGATCCGGCCGGCGATCAGCGGCGCGTTGGCCGCCGGGTTGAACGTGTCGTGCGTGCCGTGCACCACCAGCGTCGGCGCCGCGATCTGCGGCAGGACGCCCCACGCGTCGTGCCGGTGGCTCGCGACCAGGTGGTGTCGCCGGGCGTGGGCGGGCATGTCCGGATCGCCGAGCGTGGCGTACGGCCCGGGATGCGTCGCGAGCCAGCCCGGCGTGTACATCAGGTCCAGCAGGATGCGCCGGAACCCGGCCGGGTCCGCGGCGGCCAGCGCCCGGCGCAGCGCCGGGTCGCGGGGCGTGCTGTGCGGGCCGCCGGGCGAGGTGCAGCCGAGTACCAGCCGGCCGACGCGCTCCGGGTGCCGGGCGGCCAGCCACTGCGCGACCCGGCCCCCCATCGAGGTGCCGTACACGTCCGCCCGCTCGATGCCGGCGTGCTCCAGGACCGCGACGACGTCCTCGGCCAGGCCCTCGGTGCTGTACGGCGTGTCGGGTGCGTCGCTGTCTCCGGTGCCGCGGTAGTCCAGCGTGACGGTGCGGCGCCGGGCGTCGAAGTCGGCGCGGACCGGGTCCCACCAGTGGTGGCTGTTGGCCTGCCCGGCCAGCAGTACCAGCGGGGCACCCCGGCCCCGGACCTGGTACGCGATGCGGGCGCCGTCCGGTGCGGTCGCGTGCGACATGACCCTCTCCGGGCCGGGCGCGTCCCCGGGCCGAGCGGTACGCCCACGCGGGCGCCGGGGGAGCGGCGACCGGTCAGTCGTCGAGCCAGCGGCGCTGGCGGGCGGACGCGGTGAGACGCTCGCGGATCTTGACGATCTGCGCCGCGGTGATCTCCGGGCAGTACGTGATGAGCGCGTCGGTGATCTCCCGCGCGTACTCCTCCGCCGGGATCACGTCGGTGAGCTCGTCGTCGTCCACGTCGGAGGACGCCGGCCGGACGGCGGGCCGACCGGCCGGGCGGGGTGCGTCGAGCACCCGGACGTCGAACGCCTTGCCGCCGCGCTGGCCCTCGACCACCTCGAACTCCAGCCGGGTGCCCACCCGTACGGTGTCCGGGTACGCCTTCAGCTCCTCGACGTGCAGGAAGACGTCCTCGCCGCCCGTGTCGGGTGCGATGAACCCGTAGCCCCGCGTCTGGTTGAACTGCACAACTTTTCCAGTGACCACACCAACCACCTGCCGACAGCCCCACGAACCGCTGATTCCGCGCACCCTACACGCTGCGGCGGGCGGGGGCAGGGCCGCCGGACGGCCCCACCCGGCCCCGGTCCGCACACCCGCCCGCCACCGTCCGCACACCCACGCCCGGCCCGGGCCGCCCACCCGCCCGGTCCGGGCCGCCCACCCGGGCGGACCGCCCGCCGTGGCCCGCGACACTGCCGGGTTCTGACGGTGGCGATACGGTCGAACCCGCTGGTAAAGGTGCGGACGATTCCGCCCGAAGCCGACTCTGGGAGCCGTTGACGTGGAAGCAGCAGTCATCTCATCACCGGGCGTCGTCGAGGTCACGACGGTCGCCGACCCGACGCCGGGGCCGCGGGAGGTGGTCGTGGAGGTCGCCGCGTGCGGGCTGTGCGGCACCGACCTGCACATCCTGCAGGGCGAGTTCGCGCCGACCCTGCCGGTCGTGCCGGGCCACGAGTTCGCCGGCCGGATCGTCGCGCTCGGCTCGGACGTGACGGGGCTGCGGGACGGCGACCGGGTCGCCGTCGACCCCTCGCTGCACTGCCACGAGTGCTACTACTGCCGTCGCGGCCGGGGCAACCTGTGCGAGAACTGGGCCGCCATCGGGGTCAGTACCGCCGGCGGCGCCGCCCGGTACGCGCTCGCGCCGGTGGGTAACTGCGTCAAGCTGCCCGACCACGTACGCACCGAGGACGCGGCGCTGATCGAACCGCTGTCCTGCGCGGTACGCGGGTACGACGTGCTCCGTGCCCAGCTGGGCGCGCGGGTGCTGATCTACGGTGCCGGCACGATGGGCCTGATGATGCTCGAACTGGCCAAACGCACCGGGGCGGCCACCGTGGACATGGTGGACGTCAACGCCGAGCGGCTCGCCTCCGCCGGAACGCTCGGCTGCTCCGCGCGGGCGGCGTCCGCCGAGGAGTTCGACGCGCCGCGCGGCTGGGACGTGGTCATCGACGCCACCGGCAACGCGAAGGCGATCCAGGACGGCCTCGGCCGGGTCGGCAAGGGCGGGACGTTCCTGCAGTTCGGTGTCGCCGACTACGCGGCCAGGGCCACCATCGAGCCGTACGCGATCTACAACCGGGAGATCACCATCACCGGGTCGATGGCGGTACTGCACAGCTACGAGCGGGCCGCCGAACTGTTCGCGCAGGGCGTGCTGGATCCGGACTTCTTCATCTCCGACCGGCTGCCGCTGCGCCAGTACCCGGAGGCGTTGCAGCAGTTCGCCGCGGGTGTCGGGCGAAAGATCCAGGTGCTGCCCTGACCCGTCCCGGTGCTGCTCTGACCCGTCCCGGTGAGGCCCTGACCCGGACCGGTGCGTGGCCGGTCCGGCCCCCGTGGGTCAGGCCGGGCGGGCCACGATCAGGTTCATGTCCACCGGCAGCGGCCTGATCCCGTCCAGCCGGAAGCCGGAGCCGGTCAGCAGCCGGTCGTACTCGGCCCGGGTGCGCTCCCGGCCACCGGTCACCGCGAGCATCTGCATGTCCCACGGCAGCGCGAGCGAGAAACCGTCCGACGGTGCCCCGTCGTCGGGCAGGATCCGTTCCAGGACGAGCAGCGTCGCGTCCGGGCCGCAGGCCGCCCGGCAGACCTTCAGGATCCGCCGGCAGTCCTCGTCGTCCCAGTCGTGCAGGATCCGGGAGAGCAGGTAGACGTCGCAGCCGGACGGAATGTCGGTGAAGAAGTCACCGGCGACCGACGACAACCGGTCCGCGATCTGTTCGTCCCCCGCCGAAACGCTGTCCGCCACATGGTCGCGGTCCAGCACGATTCCGGTGACGGTCGGATTGTCGCGCAGAACCGACCGCAGCAGGGTGCCGTTCCCGCCCCCGATGTCCAGCACCGTGGCCTCGGGCGGGAAAGTGAACGCGGTCCCGATCCGGTCCGCGACGAGGTTCGTCACCGCCGCCATGGAACGGTCGAACGTCCGCGCGGTCCCGTGGTTCTGCGAGAAGTACTCGAAGTGCTCCATGCCGTACCGGTGGCTGAATGCGCTCTCACCGGTGCGTACGGCCGGCAACAGTTCGCCCCACGCCTCGTAGAACTCGCCGCCGTACATCCGGACCAGGTCGTGGAACGGGTTGTCGGCGCGCAGCAGACTGCCCATCGGGGACACCGAATAGGTGTCGTCGGGGCCGCGTTCGACCACGTCGAGGTAGGTCAGGAAGCGCAGCAACCGGGCCACCGCCGACGGTTCGGCGCCGACCCGGTCGGCGACCTGCCGGGCGGTCCGCGGCTGTTCGTGCAGCACGTCCGCGATGCCCAGTTCGGTGGCGACGTGCACGGCCCGCGCCGCCCAGTGGCCGGTGAGCAGGGCGAGCAGCGTGTCGTGCTCGTCGGGCGCCGCGGGCCCGGTGGTGCGCTGGTGCGCGGCGATGACCTCCGGGTAGTGGCCGGCGCAGGTCAGTTCCAGGCGGTGGTGCCGGTACGGCTGGCCGAGCACGGGCGGGGCGCTGAAGTACAGCACCGAACGGCCGCCGTTCGCGGCGTCGTCGTGCGGGTTGTAGCCACCGCCGTCGGGCCACATCGACAGGTGGTCGTGGAACAGCCGCCGCATGAGTTCGTAGTTGCCGGTCTCGGGTGCCCCGACGGTGAAGGCGAGGTGGCCTTCGGTGTTTCGTTCCCGCTCCTGGTCGACGAGTGAATCCGAGGCGCTCTGCGCGCTGGACCGGATCAACGAGAAGACCTCGACGCCGCGGTCGGTGCCCGACGGATGCGCCATGGATCCCCGGATTATCCGCAGATCGAGAACGTCCGCGGAAACCGTGTAACGATCCGCCAGCCGCTGCCGAACTACAACGCTGGGCACCGGCGCGGAAACCTCGAATCCCGCCCCCCGGAGAACGTCGGTGACCTCGTCGTGGCTGTCCGGGAACACGAGCATCGCCGCGTGGTCGAACACCAGAATGCGCTCGACGTCGTCGGCCTTCCACCGCTTGGTGAACTGCTGCGAGACTTCCGTGAACGAGCTCTCCATGGTGAAGGCGCGCACGTCGTCGATGAGACGGCGGAGCCGCGTGGAGTCCTGGTCGTTCAGCATGAAGAAAGTCCCCTGCCAGCATTCGCCAATAACCGGTGAACTATGAAGCGACAGACAGGAAAGAAATCTTACGGGCCGCTGTCAAAGGTCAGCAACGCCGCATCGCGGTACGCGGAACGTCCGGTGTCGTCGTCCCCGCCAAATTCGGGTGACCCGGCTGGTCAAAACGGTGCGGGTCGGTTGGACGACAAAAAGAAAACGGGACCGGCCGGTACCGGTCCCGATCGGCCGGGCCGCGCCGTGGACACGCACCGCAGTGTCTGCGATACGGGATGTCACGTGACGCGTACCGGATCCGGTGGTCGGCCGTCCGCGCCGACCCGCCGGACGCGATGCCCACCGGGTCGGCGTGCCGTACGGGTGGCGCCGCTCAGCCGGGCAGCGTGCCGACCACGACGGTCGCGTTCAGATCCTCGGAACTGGTCACCCGGGCGGTCAGGCCGCTTGCCGTGACCGTGTCGACGGCGCGCGGCGCCTGCCGTTCGCTCGTCTCGACCAGCAGGTGGCCGCCCGGCGCGAGCCAGTGCGGCGCCCCGGTCGCGACCCGGCGCAGCACGTCGAGGCCGTCCGTACCGCCGTCGAGCGCGACCCGCGGTTCGTGCAGCCGCGCCTCCGGGGGCAGCAGCCCGACGGCGTCGGTCGGCACGTACGGCACGTTCGCCAGCAGTACGGTGACCCGGCCCCGCAGCGCGTCGGGGAGCGGGTCGTAGAGGTCGCCCTCGTACACGTGACCGTCGGCGGCGGCGAGGTTGCGGCGGGCGCACCGTACCGCGGCGGGATCGATGTCGGCGGCGTACACCTCGGTGGCCCCGGTGGCCGCCACCAGCGCGGCGCCGAGCGCGCCGCTGCCGCAGCACAGGTCGACGACGACCGGGTCCGCGGTACCGCGGGCGAGGTCGACGGCCTGCCGGACGAGAAACTCGGTGCGTCGGCGCGGTACGAAGACGCCCGGGTCGACGGCGATCCGCAGGCCGCAGAACTCCGCCCAGCCGAGCACGTGCTCCAGCGGCAGGCCCTCGGTCCGGCGTTCGACCATGGCGGTCAGGTCGGTCGCCGACCGCGCGGTGGAGACCAGCAACCGCGCCTCGTCCTCGGCGAAGACGCAGCCGGCGGCGCGCAGCCTGGCCACGACCGAGGCGGGTACGGGTGGAGACGGGGGAACTGACATCGGTACCTCTCGGGAAGCCCGTGGGGCTCCCCCCGGTCACCTATGCCCGGCGGACCGTGTGGTCGTGCGAGGAGAGCACCCAGCCTGATCTGGCGGTAATGGGGCTCACCTCCTCGGCCGTCCCGGGAGCTGGTCGCTCCTGGGACGGCAACGCTACCAGAGCACCACCGGCCAAGATCCGCACCGCCACAACGACGCGCGGCCCACCGTGCCGTCGGCGCGGCGCGGCGCCCCGACATCAGCCCGCCGCACCGTCGCACCGTCCGGCAATGGGGTCAGCTCAGTGCGGCGAGCTTGTCGATGAGGATCGTGGCGACGAAACAGGCGATGCCGAGCCATTCCCATCTGACGCGTCTGGCCCGACGGTGTGTGTAGGTGATCCCGGCGAGCACCAGGAAAACCACCGAGGCGATGAGCAACACGACAACGAGTGCGTCCATGTCGTTGCGGTACCCAGATCGCGTGGACGGCACACCGGCTCAGCGGGACGGCGTGACCGGTCGTGTCGGCGCCGTGGGACGTGACGCCGACCGCCCGGGCGGTGCCGCGGTGGATCGTCCCGGGGCGACGCTCGTACGCTGGAGACCGGCCATGGTGCCGTCACGCGCTGAGGTGCATCAGGTGCGGTCGGCTACCAACGGTTCCGCGTGCTGCTGGATGGGCGTCGAACGCGATATGTACCACTGTCGACGTCGTGTCGCCGTCCGGACGACCGCACGCGGTGTTGTCTATGATGGCGTGGATGGCGCTTGGCCATAAGGAGAGTGATCATGGGGCGCCGAGGTAAAGAGCGGGCGAAGCAGGCAAAGGCGGCACGGGAAATCAAGTACCACTCCGTCGTTACCGACTTCAACGAGCTGGAGCGCGAGCTGGGCGGGTCGTCTCATCACGAGACGGAGTCCGACGATGACCGAGCCGGGTCGGACGAGGACCGGGCGTCGTCGACGGGCGACTCGGACCACTCCTATCGCGTCTCGTCCTAGCCGACCCCCGCGTCGCGTCAATCACTGTCGATGGGAATCATGGACATTGCCGTTCGGCACGCCGAGGAGTCCGACCTCGATGCGTTGGCCGCCTACGAAGTGACCATCGCCGAGATATCTTTCGGCGACGACGCTGTCGCGGATCCCGCGATTCATCGTAAGAAGCTGGCCAAGGCGCTCGACCGTGACCGCGAGGGCATGCTCGTCGCCACGGCGGCGCCGGCGGACGCGGACGGCGGCGGCACGGACGGGTCCGGGGAATCGGTCGTCGGATGGTTGTGGCTCGCGGTGAACACCAACTTCCTCACCGGCCAGCGGTACGCGAACTTCCGTTCGCTGGCGGTCTCCGAGGGACCCGGCAGCGACCGGGTCGGGGAGTTGTTGCTGGACAGGGCCCTGGCTTATGCCAGGGCCGAGCAGCTGACCGAAATCGTCGGCAAGGTGCACGTGGGCAACGAGTCGATGCGGGTGCTCTACCGGAAGTACGGTTTCTCGCCGGCGGCGCTGACGATGAAGCGCCGGCTCACCGTCGATTCCTGAACATCGTGAATCGTGCGGCGAAAAACTGATTTCGACGTGGATATGAATTGTTCCCGGGTGCCGCGCGTAAGCGCGCGGACCCCGCCCCGGTATGATGGGCTGGTCTCCAATATTTTCTCGATGAGCGGTAACTGACGTGGATTCCCCTTTTGTCGGCGAGATGTGCTCCTACGCGATGGACGTCTGGTTGAGCGACGGTGACGTCCTGACCGACGAGCAGGAGCTGCTCGCACACCTCCGGGCCGCCGCCCGCGCCGGTGGCGCCCAGGTGCTGGGGGAGACGTCGACGGTCTTTCCGAACGGCGCGGTCACCGCGGTGCTGCTGCTCTCCCAGTCGCATCTGAGCGTGCACACCTGGCCCGAGTACGGCATGGCCAACTTCGACCTGCTCACCTGCGGCCGGCTCAACGGCGAACAGATGCTCAACGAGCTGAAGACGGCCCTGTCACCGAAGCGCGCCAACGTCGTCCGGGTCATCCGTGACGTGCAGTAGCAGGAGGTAGACGATCAACGGATCGGACGGCGAGCTGCTCACCCTCGCCTCGTCGGTGGCCGACGCCGTGGGTCTCCAGGAGGGCGACGCCGGGGTCGTCAACGTCCTGCGCGCCCTGCGGGACCTTGACGTGTCCTCCACCAAGGCGGTCAGTCGCCGCACCGGCCTGCCCGTGCCCGTGGTCGCCGCCGTCAACAACGAGCTGCGCGCCCGCGGTGTCGTCACCACCCAGCGGCCGAGCCAGCTCACCCCGCGCGGCCGGGAACTGCTCGACGAGTACGGCCCGGACCTGAAGGAGGGCGCGACCTGCCCCGGCTGCGAGGGCCACGGCGTGGTCCTGCCCGCCAAGCTGGAGCCCGTCGTCGAACGGCTCGCCGGATACCTGGAGCGCGCGCCCGAGGTCGACCTGAGCCTGGACCAGTCGTTCGCCACCGCCGAGACCAAGGTCCGGCGGGTGTTGCTGATGATGCGGTATTCGATGCTGCCCAGCCGGTCGCTGCTGGTGGTCGGTGACGACGACCTGATGGCGATCACGATCGCCGCGACGGGCGCGGCCCTGGGCCGGCCCCTGGTGTCGCGGCTCGCCGTCGTCGACATCTCGCCGCGCCTGCTCGACTTCATCGAGGACGGCCTCTCCGACCTGGACACCCGCGCCGAGCTGGTCGAACACGACCTGCGGCAGCCGCTGCCCGACCGGCTGCGGGCCGGCTTCGACGTGGCCATGACCGACCCGCCGTACACGCCCGAGGGCGCCCGGCTGTTCCTGTCCCGCGCGGTGGAGGGCCTGCGGCCCGGGCCCGGCCGGAGCATCGCGTTCTCCTTCGGCCCCAAGGGTCCGGACGACACGCTGCTCGTGCAGCGCGCCGTCACGGACCTGGGCCTGACCGTGCAGGCCATGCACCGCAACTTCAACGAGTACCTGGGTGCCGGCGTCATCGGCGGCACCAGCCACCTCCAGGTGCTGTCCAGCACGGCCGCCACCGAGTCCGTGGTGGCCGGCACGCACGCCGGCCCGCTGTACACCGCGGACTGGCGCACCGCCGACCGGGAGTACGAGTGCATGCAGTGCGGCACGCGGTACGTGGTCGGCCGGGGCGGTCAGTTCCCGATGATCGGGGCGTTGAAGGAGGCCGGCTGTCCGCAGTGCGACGGACACCGGTTCCGGCCGCTGCAACTGGTACGACCCACCGGCGAGCAACCGGCGCGGTGAGCACTCCGCGGCGGTGACCGCTCCGCGGCGGTGAGCGCTCCGCGGCGGTGAGCGCTCCGCGGTGAAGACCGCCGACCGGGGCGGTGGCCACGTCGCGGGCGACCGTCACGCCGGCCCGTCGGCACGAGGCGCCGGCCCGTCGGCAGCGTGGACGCGCCGGTCGGCGCGACAGAGAGGACAGGGCGTGGCACGCGTCAAGTGCGTGGTGTGGGACCTCGACGACACCGTCTGGCCCGGCGTGGCGATCGAGTCGTCGGACGACACCCTGCCGACCCCGTACCCGGCGGCGCTGGCCGCGATGAGTCTGCTCGCCGAGCGGGGCATCGCCTCCAGCGTCGCGAGCCGCACCGACCCGAGCCTGGCCGAGGCGGTACGGCAGCATCCCGACCTCGCCGACCGGGTCATCGCCCCGCAGCTGGGCTGGGGGGACAAGAGCGAGGCCGTCGCCCGGATCGCCGACGAACTGGGCATCGCGACCTCCGCGCTGGCCTTCGTGGACGACAACCCGTACGAGCGGGCCGAGGTCGGCGCGGTCCTGCCCGACGTACTGGTCCTCGCCCCGGACGAGCTGTACGCGCGGCTGGAGACGCCGGAGTTCCGGCCGGCGGTGATCACCGAGGAGGCCCGGCGCCGGGTCGCCGGCTACCGCCAGGAGTCCGTCCGCCGCGCGGCGGAGCGTGACTTCGCCGGGCCGCGGGAGGCGTTCCTGCGCTCCACCGGGCTGACCCTGACGATCCGCCGGGCCGGACCGACGGACGTCGACCGCGTCGCGGAACTCGCCGAACGTACCCACCGGTTCAACACGACCGGGGAACGGTGGCCGGCGGACCGGATCCGGGAGGTGCTCGCCGACGACCGGTGGCTGGTCCCGGTCGCGCGGCTGGCGGACCGGTTCGGCGACTACGGCGTGATCAGTACCGCCCTGATCGAACGGCACCCGGACGGTCTGCCGGCCTGGCAGCCCCGCCTGCTGATGGTGTCCTGCCGGGCGGCGGGCCGGGAGGTACCGATCGCGCTGCTGCGCTGGATCCTGCGCGGGGCGCGCGCCGACGGGGCGCAACGGCTGCTCGTCGACGTGCGGCCGGTCGCGGCCAACCTGGAGCTGCGGATGCTGCTGCGTCGCGCCGGCTTCACCGCTGCGGAACCGGGGTCCGGCGTACCGGCCGAGGGCACCGTACTGCTCGCCCGGTCCGTGGACGATGATCTGCCCGAGGTGCCGTGGCTGCGTGTGGTCGAGGAAGGGACGGGTCGCTGACATGACCGACGAGATGACCTCCGGCGATGTCGATGCCGGCATCAGGTCGTCACTGGCTGACGTGCTGTATCTCGATGAGGCGACGGTCACAGCCCTGCCGGGGGACACCCCGCTGTTCGGTGGCACACTCGGGCTCAGCTCGCTGACCGGTGTGCGCCTACTCGCCCGGGTTCGGGACCTCTTCGGCGTCGATGTCGCCGCCGAGGACCTGACGCTGGACTCCTTGGCGTCGATCGACACCCTGACCGGCTTCGTCATCCAGCACCTCCGGCTGCGGGCGGGGAGAACCTGACAGTCGGAGGTTGAGGATGGGTCTTCGGGTCGTGGGAGCGGGCCTGCCGCGCACCGGTACGTCGACGTTGCAGCAGATCCTGGAGCGGCTGCTGGCGGACCGGTGCTACCACATGCGGGTCATCCCGAACCACCCGTTCGACCTGGGTTCCGGCTGGCGGGGCGCGTTACTCGGCGGCCCCGTCGACTGGAACCGCGTCTTCGAGGGGTACGCCGCCGCGGTGGACTGGCCGACGTCCGCGTTCTGGCGGGAGATCAGTGCCGCGAACCCCGACGCGCTGGTCCTGCTGTCCGTGCGGGACGACGCCCGTACCTGGTGGGAGAGCATGGACGCGACGGTCCTGGCGGCGGCCCGTGCGTCGCTCGCGGAGGACTGGACCGCCGGCCGCGACCTGACCGACCTGTTGAAACGCTTCGCCGGTCGACGCGAGTGGGACGACCCGGATGTACTGATGCGGGCGTACGACGAGCACGTCGAGCGGGTGCGCAGGTCGGTCCCGGCCGAGCGCCTGCTGGAGTGGCGGGCCGCCGACGGGTGGGGCCCGATCTGTGACCGGCTGGGGATGCCCGTGCCGGACGAGCCCGTGCCGTGGCGCAACCGCCGGGAGGACTGGGGCTGATCCGCCCCCGTCCCGACACCAGCGGGGACGCTGCCCCGTCACGACCGTGACGGGCCGGCGGCTCTCACGCCGTGCCCCGCGGTTTCGCGCGCCGTGTTCCCTACGGTTCCCGTGTCGTGCCCCCGCGGCCCGGTGTCAGTGCACGGTGACGGGGTCACCGGCGCGGACGGTGCCTGCGTAGGTGGGGACGAGCCGGATGCCGAACCAGACCTTGCCGTCCCAGCGCCGGTGCCGGGCCAGCGTGCGGATCGGTTCGTGGCCGCGGGCCCGGGTCGCCGGGTCGATGGTGGTGAACACGCAGCGGTCGCAGGACTCCGACACCCGGAACTCGATCGTCCCGATCGTCAGCCGCTGCCAGTCGTCCTCGACGAACGCCTCGGGTACGCCGTCGACGACCACGTTGGGGCGGAAGCGTTCCATCGTCAGCGGTGCCGGGGCGGCCTCGGCGCAGTCGCGGGCGGTCTCCGCGGCCCACTCGTCGAGCCGGCGCAGCGACGCGGTGGAGGTGAGCAGGAGCGGCCCCGCGTCGGCCAGGCTCAGCGGGTCACCGGGCCGGCCACCGTGCTCGGGGTCGACCGGTCGGCGCCTCGGGTCGTCCAGCCAGCCGAGCCGTACCGGCTGCTCGACGACCTTCGAGAGCCAGGCGTCGGCGGCGGGGTCGCAGCTCGCCACGTGCGGCAGCCGGGACACCTGGGCGACGATCGGGGGCGTACCGGCCGGGCACGCCACCCGCAGCGGGTCGACGCCGGGCGCGTCGAGCACGAGCCCGCCGTCGGACTGCGGGGTCGCCCTGACGAGCAGCAGCCGGGAGTTCTCCCGTGCGGTCACCTTCGCCCCGCCCCCGTCGACCAGCAGCCAGCGCCGATCGTGACGCAGACCCCATGGTTCGACCGTCGCCTCGGCCACCTCGCTGCCACGGGTGGACTTCACCGGATAGATGTGCACGCTCGTCACCCGCATGCCCGAAATCTAGCCGAGGGGAGGGCGCCGCCGCTGCGAGCCGCGACACGCCGGGACCTCGCGCCGTCCGCGGTGGACGGCTGGACCGGCCGGTACGACGGGAGTGCGGGGTCCGGTCACGCCGCCTGCCGGTGGGTGGCGACCCCCGCGATGACCAGCGCGACGCCGGCGATGTCCGGCACGGTCGGCCACTGGTGCAGCACGATCAGGCCGAGCACCGTGGCGGTGGCCGGCAGGATGGCCAGCAGCAGCGAGAACGTGGAACGGCGCAGCCGCGCCATCGCGAGCTGGTCGCTGACGTACGGCACGACCGACGAGCAGATGCCCACCCCGGCACCGGCGAGCAGCAGTACCGGGTGGCCGAACGCGGGCAGCGCGCCGGTCAGGCCGATCGGCGTGACGACCAGCGCGGCGATCAGCATCGCGGCGCCGAGCTGGTCGATGCCGCTCCACCGGCCGCCACCGCCGGCCGGCGTGGAGTTCGCGATCCGGTGGCCGAGGACCACGTACAGCATGAACAGGCCGCAGTTCGCGAACGCGAAGACGAACCCGAGCGGCTCGGCGACCAGCCGGATGTTGGTCAGCACCAGTACGCCACCGACCGCCAGCGCGAGCGCGAGCAGGTTGCGCACCGTACGCACGCCGGCCGCCGCGAGCAGCACGGTGCCGAGGAACTCGATCGCGCCGACCGTGGACAGCGGGAGCCGGTCCACGGCCAGGTAGAACGCGGTGTTCATGACGGCGAGGACCGCGCCGAGCCCGAGCAGCGTCGCGAGCTGGGCACGGTCCAGCCGGCGCAGCAGCCGCCACGGGCGACGCCACACCGCGAACACCAGCGCGGCGCTGGCGATCCGCAGCCACGCCACGCCCAACACGTTCACCTGCGCGAACAGCAGTACGGCCAGGGCGGGACCGAGGTAGTGGAAGGTGGCACTGGTCGCGAAGAAGGCCGGGGCGGGTACCCGGCGCAACGGGGGAGCGGGGCGCCCGCTGGCGGCGGTGCCGGCACCGCCGCTGGGGCCGCCGGATCGGTCGAGGCCGGGTACCGGAACTGACTCCATGCGGGTAATCTTGCAGGTCATAGCCGCTCGTTTGAAGGCAACTGTTTATGCGGGAGGCGCGAATTGCCTAACAAAGCAAGGCCAAACGGCGGAAACTCCTGGAATGATCGGGAGCGGCTGCTGGACGCGGTGAACCTCCGCCTGCTCGCCGAACTGCACGACGATCCGCGGCTGTCCATGTCGGAACTGGCCCGCCGCGTCGGCATGTCGGCGCCCGCCGTCACCGAGCGCGTGCAGCGCCTGGAACGGCAGGGCGTCATCGCCGGCTACCGGATGGACGTGGACCCCGCCGCCCTCGGCCTGCCGGTCACCGCCCTCGTCCGGATCCGCCCCGGGCCGGCTCAGCTGCCCCCGCTCACCGAGGCGATCCGGCAGACGCCACAGGTCGTCGAGGCACACCGAGTGACCGGCGAGGACTGCTTCATCCTGAAGGTCCACGCACCGTCGATCGGTGCGCTGGAGGACGTGCTCGACAGGTTCCTGCTGTACGGCCAGACGACCACCTCGTTGGTGGTGTCGACGCCGGTCCCGCCCCGGGCGTTGCCGTTGCCGGACCTGCCGGCGCAGCCCTGAGCGCCCGGCCCTCAGTCCGTCCCGGCCGGTGCGCCGACCCGGAGGTCAGCGCGCGGTCGCGGAATCCTCGGCCGTACGTGGCGGCACGGTTCCCGGCTCCCGGTACGGTGCCCGGTCCTGCGGTGGCTCCGCCGGTTCGGCGAACGCCGCGCAGTCCTCGATGGCGCCGACGAGCAGGTTGTAGAGCTTCGTGTCCGGGTCCGCGACGCACGCCTGGGAGATGCCCTCCACGGAGGCGATGACCGTGCTCGGTGCCGCGTACCGACGGAACGCGTGCGCCGACATGGACATGCCGGAGGAGAACCGGGTGGCCCAGCGGGTGGCCTCCGGGACCCGGGCGAGCGCCCAGCGGCTACGCTCCTCCAGTTCGGCCGCCGGCCTGCCGTCCAGGTCCGCGAGCACGCGGTCGCAGGACAGTACCGAGACGGCGAGCGGACGTTGCCGTTCCGTCGCGACCACGGGCAGCGCCTCCACCGCGCAGCGCAGCGCGATCCGCGCGTCCACGTGCAGGTCGTCACTCGTCAACCCGATCACGGACGGCACGAGTTCGGCGAGGTCCTGCCGGCGCTCGTCGGTCAGGTTGTCGTTGACCAGACGGGCCACACCGGCGAGAAGCGGATGCGTACAGGCCGGATGGTCGCTCCATCGCTCACCGGCCAGGTAGGACGCGAACTCCATGAAGCACGCGCCCTTGCGTGGGCTGCGGTGTTTGCCGGTGGACAGTACCGGCATCAGATCGGGCAACCGGGTCGCGCGCATCGACACGGGGCACCCCCTCAGGATTCGGCCAGCCGGGCGAGCGACCAGCCACGGAGTCCTGCTCTACAGTTTGCTCCTCCGCGCCGGGATATGCGATCGCAGGCGGCGGATCGATGTGCCTCGATCGAGGCCCGGTGCGGCCGGTACGGCGGGCCGGGCGGGCCCGCCGCGCGCCGAGGCGGCGTCTGCCGGATTCGCCGCGATCCTGGTGAATCGCTCTAAACTCTGGGCATGTCGAGAGGCGCAGCCCGGCGGACACGCCGTCGGCGTCGACTTCGCGCGGCCCGGTGACGATCGGCCGGCTCGCCCCGTTCGCGGCCTCGCGGGTGACGCCCGGTGCCGGCTCGGCGGTGATGGGTACCGCCGTCCTGTCGGAGGCGTTCGGGCTGCTGTCGCTGGACGTGCTGTCCCTCGTCCTGGTCGCGGTCGCGGGTCTGCTCTGGCTGCTCCTGGCCGCGCTGTTCGGCTACCGCCTGGTCGGTGACCGGTCGCTGTGGCGGGCCGAGGCCGAGCTGCCCACGTCGCTGACCGCGGTCGCGGCGACCTGTGTACTGGGCAGCCGGGTGACCCTGCTCGGCTGGCACGTACTGGCCGGCGCCCTGCTCGCGCTGGGTGCCGTGGTGTGGCTGGCGCTGCTGCCGGCGGTGCTGCGGTACTGGTCGGTGCCGACCGTCGGCGCCAGTTTCCTGGTCTGTGTCTGCGCCGAGTCGGTGGCGGTACTGGCCGCCACGATCGCGCTGGCCGCCGGCGTCCGGTGGCTGGTCGTCGCCGCTGCGGTGGCCTTCCTGTCCGGCGTGCTGGCGTACCCGTTCGTGCTGGCCCGCTTCGATTTCCGGCAGCTCCGGGTCGGCGCCGGCGACCACTGGGTGGTGGGCGGCGCGTTGGCGAGCGCGTCGCTGGCCTGCGCGAAGCTGGTCACCGCGGCGGGTACGACGCCGGTACCGGTCCGGCGGGCGGTCGACCTCGCGCTGTGGGCCGGGGCGATGTGCTGGACGGTGGTCCTGGTGGCCGTGGAGCTGCGCTGGCCGAGGCCGGGCTTCGACGGGCGGCGCGGTTCGACGGTCTTCGTGCTGAGCATGACCGCGTTCGCGAGTCTCTGGGTGGGGCAGGTCGAGGGCGTCGGCGCGATCCGGGTCGTGGGCGAGGTGCTGATCTGGCCGGCGTTCGCGCTCTGCGTGCTGGTCGGCTACGGCGTCGGGTACCGGGCACTGGGGTCGGGACGGGTCTTGACGGACGACCGGTGACGGGACATTCTCATCGGCAACAGTCTTCCGAAAGTACGTTGCATAAG
>JBAUUM010000951.1:0-5389 GCA_049582705.1 Actinocatenispora sp. | reverse complement strand
GTCCGCGTCGGGCGGGGACCGGCCGGCCGACCGGCGCACCGGGCTGGGTTGGCCGGTGGAGCCCCGCACCGCACCGACGGCGCCCACCACCGGACTTGGCTGGCCCGACCGGGCGAGTGGGAGCTGACGCCACGCTCGGCCGGCGCCACCGGCTGGTCGCGTTCCGCCCGTGCCGTCGGGTGAGTCGGGTATCACCCACACATCGGCAGATGATCCCCGTACGTGGTTCGTCCGGGCCTTCTCGCGCTGTAGCGTTGGTGCGCACCTGGTGGATCCTGCCGCTACCGCCTGGGCAGTGACGACCCTCACATCCTAGGCTTGGTAATGACAGCTCACAGCGTTGTGGGCGAGGGGAGAGGCACCACATGAATCGCCGTGCGGCGGCTTCGGTCTCCGATGACATCGAGGTTGAACCCGGGGCCGGTCCGGGTGATCCGATGGTCCCGACCGGTGGTGGCGACACCGCCGAGGCGAGCGACGCGGCGTTCGACGACGCGTCCGACAACGCGCTCGAGGACGCCCTGGAGAACCGGGAGGCCCTCCTGGCCGACGCCGCCGGCCTGGCCGGCGACGACGCCAACCTGGCCGACCTGGTCGGACTCTACTGGCGCCTGGTGCCCGACGAGGAACTCGTCGGACGTGTCGGCGCGGAGCTGTTCACCACCACCTGCCAGCACCGCGAGCTGGCCGCGCAGCGGCTGCCCGGCGAGCTCAAGGTGGAGCTGCACACCAGCGGCGGGGACGGGCACACGGTCGTACAGATCGTCATCGACGACATGCCGTTCCTCGTCGACTCGGTCACGGCCGCGCTGGTCTCCCGCGGCCTGGAGGTGCACCTCGTAGTGCACCCGCAGGTGGTCGTGCGCCGCGAGCCGCTCGGCCAGCTGATCGAGATCTGCCCCGACGTGGAGGCCGACGACGCCACCGCCGACCACACGGTCGAGAGCTGGATGACGTTCGAGGTCGACCGGCAGCAGGATCCGGCCGCCCTGGCCGACCTGCGCGCCGACGTGGTGCGGGTGCTGACCGACGTACGCGAGGTCTCCGAGGACTGGCCCCGGATGATCTCCCGGGCCGACGAGCTGAGCGCCGAACTGCGGTCGGCGACGATGCCGGTTCCCGAGGGCGACCTGACCGACGCGGTCGACCTGCTCGCCTGGCTGCGCAACGACCACTTCACGTTCCTCGGCTACCGGGAGTACCGGCTGGAGGACCGGGACGGCGAGCAGGTGCTGGCCGCGGTCGGCGGCAGCGGCCTGGGCATCCTGCGTGCCGACCAGACGCAGCCGCGCAGCCTGTCCTCGATGGCCCCGGAGGCGTACGAGAAGCTGCTGGAGAAGCGGCTGCTGATCATCACCAAGGCAAACTCGCGCGCCACCGTGCACCGGCACGCGTACCTCGACTACATCGGCTTCAAGACCTTCGACGAGCAGGGCAACGTCGTGGGCGAGAAGCGGTTCCTGGGCCTGTTCACCGCGGCCGCGTACGTGCAGTCGGTGCGCGACCTGCCGGTGGTGCGGCGCAAGGTCTCCGTGGTGCTGCAGCGCTCCGGGCTCTCCCCGCGCAGCCACTCCGGCCGCGACCTGATGGGCATCCTGGAGACCTACCCGCGCGACGAGCTGTTCCAGATCTCCGTCGACGAGCTGTTCCATACCGTGATGGGCGTGCTGCGGCTCGCCGGTCGGCGGCAGCTGCGGCTGTTCATGCGCCGGGACGCGTACGGTCGGTTCATCTCCTGCCTGGTGTACCTGCCGCGGGACCGGTTCTCCACCCGCAACCGGCTGCGCATCCAGGAGATCCTGCTGCAGCGGCTGCACGGAGTCGGGCTCGACTACTCGACCCGGGTCACCGAGGGGCAGCTCGCCCGCATCCACGTGACGGTCCGCACCGACCCCGGCGACCCGCCGTCCGATGTGGACTTCGACGACATCCAGCACGAGCTGGCCGAGGCCACCCGGTTGTGGGAGGACGACTTCCGGGTGCTGCTCGACCGCAAGCTCGGCGACGAGCAGGTCCGCTACCTCTACGACCGCTACGCCGACGCGCTGCCGCAGACGTACAAGGACGAGCACAACCCGTACGAGGCGAGCAAGGACCTGGCGAAGCTGGAGCTGCTGGACGAGCCCGGCGAACTGGCCATGCACCTGTACCGGCGGCGCAAGAACAACGACGACCTGCGGTTCAAGGTGTTCCGGCTGGGCGAGCCGATGATGCTGTCCGAGCTGCTGCCGGTGCTGCACTCGCTGGGCGTCAAGGTCGCCGACGAGCGGCCGTACGAGATCCGCCGCGAGGACGACACCGTCTACCTGTACGACTTCGGGCTGCGCCCGCCGGCCGACGCGCTGGACATGGGTCAGGTCCGGTCCAAGGTGGAGAACGCGTTCTCCGCGGTCTGGCGTGGTGAGTCCGAAGTGGACGGACTCAACCAGCTGGTACTGCGCGCCGGGCTGACCTGGCGGCAGATCGTCGTGCTGCGCGCGTACGCGAAGTACCTGCGGCAGGCCGGCACCGTGTTCAGCCAGGACTACATGGAGGACACGTTCCTGGCGTACCCGGGCATCGCCACGCTGCTGGTGGCGCTGTTCGAGACCCGGTTCGACCCGCGGATCACGCTGGCCGACGACGCGCGCGTCAAGCACGCCGAGCACCTGGTGGAGGCGATCTCCGAGCAGCTCGACGAGGTGTCGAGCCTCGACCAGGACCGGATCCTGCGCAGCTTCCTGACCCTGATCCTGGCCACCCTGCGGACGAGCTTCTTCCAGCGCGCCGCCGCCGGCCGGCCGAAGCCGTACGTGGCGTTCAAGCTGGACCCGCAGCAGATCCCGGTGCTGCCCAAGCCACGGCCGCACTTCGAGATCTTCGTCTACTCGCCCCGGTTCGAGGGCGTGCACCTGCGCTTCGGGCCGGTGGCCCGGGGTGGCCTGCGCTGGTCGGACCGTCGTGAGGACTTCCGCACCGAGATCCTAGGTCTGGTCAAGGCGCAGATGGTGAAGAACGCCGTGATCGTGCCGGTCGGCGCCAAGGGCGGCTTCGTGCTGAAGCAGGCGCCGCCGGCCACGCAGCGTGAGGAGTTCCAGGCCGAGGGCGTCGCCTGCTACCAGATGTTCATCTCGGCCCTGCTGGACGTCACCGACAACATCGGGCCGGACGGCGCCGTGCAGCACCCGGCGGACGTGGTCCGGCACGACGCGGACGACACCTATCTGGTGGTGGCCGCGGACAAGGGCACCGCGACGTTCTCCGACGTGGCGAACAAGATCGCGGTCGAGTACGGATACTGGCTGGGCGACGCGTTCGCCTCCGGCGGCTCGGTCGGCTACGACCACAAGAAGATGGGCATCACCGCCCGGGGCGCCTGGGAGTCGGTGAAGCGGCACTTCCGTGAGCGCGGCGTGGACTGCCAGCGTCAGGAGTTCACCGCGGTCGGTGTCGGCGACATGTCCGGCGACGTGTTCGGCAACGGCATGCTGTGCAGCGAGCACACCCGGCTGATCGCCGCGTTCGACCACCGGCACATCTTCGTCGACCCGGAGCCCGACACGGCCACGTCGTACGCGGAGCGGCGCCGGCTGTTCGACCTGCCGCGCTCCAGCTGGGCCGACTACGACACGTCCACGATCTCCGCCGGTGGCGGCGTGTGGCCGCGGACCGCGAAGTCGATCCCGGTGTCGGAGAACATGCGGGCCGCGTTGGGCATCGACGCCGACGTGACGGCGCTGTCCCCGCCGGAGCTGATGCGGGCGATCCTGACCGCACCGGTGGACCTGTTCTGGAACGGCGGCATCGGCACGTACGTGAAGGCCGCCACGGAGAACAACGCGGAGGTCGGCGACAAGTCGAACGACCAGGTCCGGGTGGACGGGTCGCAGCTGCGCTGCCGGATCATCGGCGAGGGCGGCAACCTGGGCCTCACCCAGCTCGGCCGGATCGAGTTCGCGCAGGCCGGCGGCAGCATCAACACCGACTTCATCGACAACTCGGCGGGTGTGGACACCTCGGACCACGAGGTCAACATAAAGGTGCTGCTGAACCGCGCGAAGGCGGCGGGAGACCTCGCCGAGGAGGACCGCCGGTCGCTGCTGTTCAGCATGACCGACGAGATCGCCGAGCACGTACTGAAGGACAACTACGACCAGAACACGGCGCTGGGGTGCGCGCGGGCCCAGTCGTATCCGCTGCTGCCGGTGCACCGCCGGCTGATCACCGACCTGGAGCGTTCCGGCCGGCTGGACCGCACGCTGGAGGGTCTGCCCTCCGACGCCGCGCTGGCGGTACGCGGCGACAACGGCGAGGGTCTCTGCTCGCCGGAGTTCTCCGTCGTGCTGGCGTACGTGAAGATCGCGCTGGAGGACGAGCTGCTCGACTCCGGCCTGCCGGACGAGGAGTGGACCCACCACACGCTGGTCGAGTACTTCCCGACGGCGCTGCGGGAGCGGTTCGGCGCCGGCATGGCCGAGCACCCGCTGCACCGCGAGATCGTCACGACGCTGCTGATCAACGAGACCGTCAACCGGGGCGGCACGTCGTTCGTCTACCGGGCGGTGGAGGAGACCGGCGCCACGGTGCCGGACGTGGTCCGCGCGTATGTCATCGCGCGGGAGGTCTTCGGGCTCAGCGAGCTGTGGCGGGACCTGGAGTCGCTGGACAACGTCGTGTCCACGGACGCGCAGACCGCCGCGCTGCTGCGCACCCGGCGCGCGTTGGACCGGGCCGTACGGTGGATCGTGCAGAACCGGCGCAGCCCGCTGACGGTGGCCGAGGAGATCGAGCGGTTCCGCCCGGGCGTGCAGGCGCTGCTGCCGAAGGTCGGCTCCCTGTACCGGGGCAGCGAACGCGAGGCGTACGGCCAGCACAGCGACTCGCTGGCCAAGGCGGGCATCCCGGTGGAGATGGCGGACCGGGCCACCCGGGCGCTGTACGGCTTCGGCCTGCTCGACGTGGTCGAGGTCTCGCACGTGACCGGCATGGAGACCACCGAGGTGGCCGAGGTCTACTACGCGATGTCGGAGAAGTTCCGGGTGGACGAGATCCTGGACAAGATCTCCGAGCTGCCGCGTGAGGACCGGTGGCAGACCCAGGCCCGGCAGGCGCTGCGCTACGACCTGTACGCCGCGCTGGCGGCGCTGACCGGCGAGGCGCTCGGCGCGACGGATGCGAAGGCGCCGGCCACCGAGCGGGTGGAGGTGTGGGCGCAGGAGAACGCCACCACGATCGGGCGGGCGCTGCGTGCCATCGGTGAGTTCGAGGGTTCCCGCGCCGACCTGGCCGCGCTGTCGGTGCTGCTGCGCCAGATCCGTACGGTGGTCCGCACGTCCGCGATCCCCACGAACTGACGTTCCGGTTCCTCGGATCGTTCCGGCCGGGACCGGCGCCCCCGTGGCGTCGGTCC
>JBAUUM010000950.1:0-2216 GCA_049582705.1 Actinocatenispora sp. | reverse complement strand
CCACCGGTCCGGTGCGCAGCACGCCCGGCAGCTCGCCGACGAGTGCGGGGGCGTCGCGCTGCCCGCGGACCTGACCGTCGAGTCCGACGTGGACGAGCTCGTCGCCGCGGCGCTGTCCGGTCTCGGCGGGCTGGACATCCTGGTCGCCAACGCGGGCAAGTACCCGACGCAGCCCGCGACGCTGTGGGACATGGAGTACCAGCGGTGGCGTTCGACGATGGCCGCGAACCTCGACTCGGTCTTCCTGACCTGCCGGGCGTTCCTGCGGCACGTGGTGACCACCGGCACCGGCACGATCGTGGTGACCGGTTCCACGGCGGGGTGGTTCGGTGAGGCGGAGCACGCCGACTACGCGGCGGCGAAGGCCGCCCTGCACGGGCTGGTCCGCAGCCTGAAGAACGAGCTGGTACGGATCGCGCCCACCGGCCGGATCAACCTGGTCGCGCCCGGCTGGACGGTCACCGCGCGCAACGCGAACATGGTGACCGACGAGTTCGTCCGCCGACGGACCAGCACGATGGCCCTGCCCAAGGTGGGTCGGCCGGAGGACGTGGCCCGTGTCGTGGTGATGCTCGCCTCGGACCGGGTTTCCGGGCACGTGACCGGGGAGACCGTCACCGTCGCGGGCGGCATGGAGGGCCGGCTACTGCGTGACCCGGGGTGATCGCCGTACGCGAGGCGCTGGTCACAGGGCCAGACGCGCGGTGATCACCGGGGAGCCAACCGGGTAGACTTCCGGAGTAACTGTTATCGGCGCACCGTGCGCCGGGCTCGTCTTGTTCATTCCGGTGACTGTGTCACCCGGTGATCTGTTCCTCCTGGAGACCCCTGGTCGGCCGTGGAGCCTGCGGAGAGACGCGCCCCTTTCCGAAAGGCCTGCTTTGACGAGCCCTGTTGTGCCCAGCCTGCCCGAGAACATTCAGAATTCCGACAACTCAGACGACTCTGCGTCCGCCGAGTCGACCCAGCCCGTCCAGACGTTCGGCGATTTCGGTCTGCCCGACGCGCTGGTGTCGGTGCTGCACCGGCGGGGACTGGCGACGCCGTTCCCGATCCAGGCCGCCACGCTTCCCGACGCGCTCGCCGGCCGCGACGTCCTCGGCCGTGGCCGCACCGGATCCGGCAAGACGCTCGCGTTCGGGCTGCCGGCCCTGGTCCGGCTGACCGAGCGCCCGGCGGCACCGCGCCGCCCCCGTGGCCTGGTCCTGGTGCCCACCCGTGAACTGGCCATGCAGGTCCGCGACGCCCTCGAGCCGCTCGGCCGCACCCTGGGCGTACGGCTCGCCGCCGTGGTCGGCGGTGCCCCGTTCACACGGCAGATCAGCCAGCTGCGCCGCGGCGCGGAGCTGGTGGTCGCCACGCCGGGACGCCTCACCGACCTGATCGAACAGGGCGCCTGCGACCTGTCCGACGTCTGCGTCACCGTGCTCGACGAGGCCGACCAGATGTGCGACATGGGCTTCATGCCCGCCGTCACCGCGCTGCTCGACCAGGTACGCCCGGACGGGCAGCGGATGCTGTTCTCCGCCACCCTGGACGGCGATGTGGACAGCCTGGTCGCCAAGTACCTCACCGAGCCGGTGACCCACTCCACTGACCCGGGCACCGCCTCGGTGTCGACCATGGAGCACCACCTGGTCTTCGTCGCGCCGCGGGACAAGGCGGCCGTGACCGCGCAGATCGCCGGGCGGGACGGCCGCACGCTGCTGTTCGTGCGCACCCGCACCTTCGCCGACCGGCTGGAGGAGGAACTGCGCGCCGTCGGTGTCCGCGCCCGTGCCCTGCACGGCGGAAAGACCCAGGCGGTCCGTACCCGCACCCTCAGCGAGTTCAAGGAGGGCCGGATCACCGCGCTGGTCGCCACCGACGTGGCCGCCCGTGGCATCCACGTCGACGACGTGAGCCTGGTGCTGCACGTCGACCCGGCCGGGGACCCGAAGGACTACCTGCACCGCGCCGGGCGCACCGCGCGCGCCGGCGGCTCCGGCACCGTGGTGACGCTCGTGACGCCGCGGCAGCGCCGCTCCACAGAGTTGATCACCAAGCAGGCCGGCGTCACCGCCCGGCGGCTGCGGGTACGCATGGACGAGCGGGACAACACCATCGACCCGTTGCTGGCCGAGGTGACCGGCGCCCGTGAGCCCAGCGGCGTACCGGTGCCGGTCGAGCCGCTGCCGACGCAGCGCCGTGGCGGCAGTGGCCGTCCGAGCGCGGGC
>JBAUUM010000949.1:0-12352 GCA_049582705.1 Actinocatenispora sp. | reverse complement strand
GCACCGGTCCGTCCGGGCGGCGGACCACCCCGCCGCGGGGCCGACGACACGCCCACGGCGAGGCCGACAGGGCGACCGCCTCCGGCGGGACAGGCACGACGACCCGACCCGGGCGCGACCGAACGGGCGGGCTCAGGCGAGACCGAGTGCCGCGGCGGCGGCGTGCGCGTCGACCGGGATCGTGGTGGGGGCCGGCGCGGTGGCCACCGCCCAGTCCGGGTCCTTGAGCCCGTGCCCGGTGACCGTGCAGACGACCCGCTGTCCCGGTTCGATCAGCCCGCGCTGCACCGACTGGAGCAGCCCGGCGACGCTGGCCGCGCTGGCCAGCTCCACGAAGACGCCCTCGGTACGGGCCAGCAGCCGGTACGCGGCCAGGATCTCCCGGTCCGTGACGGCCGCGATGAGCCCGCCGGACTGGTCGCGCGCGTCGACCGCCTTCGTCCAGCTGGCCGGGTTGCCGATCCGGATCGCGGTGGCGATGGTCTGCGGGTTGCGCACCACCTCGCCACGGACGATCGGGGCCGCCTCGGACGCCTGGAAGCCGAACATCCGGGGCCGGTGCGAGGCCTGCCCGGCCCCCGCGTCCTCGGAGTAGCCCTTCCAGTAGGCGGTGATGTTGCCGGCGTTGCCGACCGGCAGGCAGTGGATGTCGGGCGCGTCGCCCAGCGCCTCGACGATCTCGAACGCGGCGGTCTTCTGGCCCTCGATCCGGTACGGGTTGACCGAGTTCATCAGCGCCACCGGATAGTCGATGGACAGCTTCGACGCGAGCGCCAGGCAGTCGTCGAAGTTGCCGTCCACCTGCAGCAGCTTCGCGCCGTGCACCAGTCCCTGGGCCAGCTTGCCGAGCGCGATCTTGCCCTGCGGCACCAGCACCGCGCAGACCAGCCCGGCCCGCGCCGCGTACGCCGCCGCGGACGCCGCGGTGTTGCCGGTCGACGCGCAGATCACCGCCTTGGCACCGTCCTCGACCGCCTTGGACAACGCGACGGTCATCCCCCGGTCCTTGAACGAGCCGGTCGGGTTCATGCCCTCGACCTTGAGGTGGACGTCGCAGCCGGTGCGCGTGGACAGCCCCTCGGCGGGCACCAGCGGCGTGCCGCCCTCGTACAGGGTGACCACGGGGGTCCGGTCGGTGACCGGTAACCGGTCGGCGAACTCGTTGATCACACCACGCCAGGTACGCACGTCAGTCTCCCTCGACCCGCATCACGCTGGCCACCTCGCGCACGATGTCCAGACCCGCCAGGGCGTCCACTGTGGAACGTAGGGCGGCGTCCGGCGCCCGGTGCGTCACGACGACCAGTACGGCGTCGCTGCCGGACTGACCTCGGCCCTCCTGCCGTACCGTCTGGATGCTCACCTCGTGCGCGGCGAACACGTTCGCCACCGCGGCCAGGACGCCCGCACGGTCCGCGACGTCCAGCGAGATGTGGTACCGCGTCTCGATCTCGCCCATCGGACGGATCCGGAGGTTCGCGTACGCGGAGTCGGCCGCGGCGGAGCGGCCCAGGGTCCGGTTCCGGGCCACCGCGACGATGTCGCCGAGCACGGCGCTGGCGGTGGGCGAGGAGCCCGCACCGGCGCCGTAGAACATCAGCTGACCGGCCGCCTCCGCCTCCACGAAGACCGCGTTGAAGGCGTCCCCGACGCCGGCGAGCGGGTGACTGCGCGGGATCATCGCCGGATGGACCCGGGCCGAGACGCTCTCCCGACCGTCCGGATCGACCCGCCGTTCCGCGATGCACAGCAGCTTCACCGTGCATCCCATCTCCTGCGCGCTCGCCACGTCGGCGGCGGTCACGTCGGTGATGCCGACCCGGTACACGTCCGCGGCGGTGACCCGGGTGTGGAAGGCGAGCGAGGCGAGGATCGCGGCCTTGGCGGCGGCGTCGAACCCCTCGATGTCGGCGGTGGGGTCGGCCTCCGCGTACCCCAACGCACTCGCCTCGTCCAGCGCGTCGGCGAAACCGGCGCCGGTACTGTCCATCTTGGACAGAATGTAGTTGGTGGTACCGTTGACGATCCCGGTGACCCGGGTGATCCGGTCACCCTGCAACGATTCCCGCAGCGGACGCAGCAGCGGGATCGCCCCCGCCACCGACGCCTCGTAGTACAGGTCCGCGTTGCCCTCGGCGGCGGCCTGGGCGAGCGTCGTGGTGTCCTCGGCGAGCAGCGCCTTGTTCGCGGTCACCACGCTCTTGCCGTCCCGCAGCGCCGACACCAGCCACTGGCGGGCCGGTTCCAGACCACCGACCACCTCGACCACGATGTCCACGTCGTCCCGCTTGACCAGGCCCAGCGCGTCGGTGGTGAACAGGTCCCGGGGCACCGGCAGCGGGCCGCGGTCCCGGTCCGGCCGGCGCACCGCGATGCCGGCGAGTTCCAGCGGCGCACCGATCCGCGCGGTCAGGTCGTCGGCCTGCTGATGCAGCAGCCGCACCACCTCGGCGCCGACCGTGCCGCAGCCCAGCAGCGCCAACCTCAGCGGTGCACGGTTCGCGCCCGTCATCCGACGTCCAGCCGCAGCAGGTCGTCCTCGGTCTCGCCACGGACGATGATCCGGGCCGTACCGTCCACCACCGCGAGTACCGGCGGCCGGGGCACGTGGTTGTAGTTGCTGGCCATGCTCCGGCAGTACGCGCCGGTGCCGGGCACCGCGATGAGGTCACCGGGCACCACGTCGGAGGCCAGGAACTCGTCGCGCACCACGATGTCGCCGGCCTCGCAGTGCTTGCCGACCACCCGGGTCAGTACCGGCGGGGCGTCCGACGAGCGGGACGCGAGGGTGCAGGAGTACGACGCGTCGTACAGCGCGGTGCGGATGTTGTCGCTCATCCCACCGTCCACCGAGACGTACCGGCGGAGCCCGCCACCGTCGAGCGCGACGTCCTTGACCGTGCCGACCTCGTACAGCGTGAACGTCGCGGGACCCACGATCGCCCGGCCCGGCTCGACCGACACCCGCGGCATGGCCAGTTCGTAGCCGGCGCACTCGTGTTCCACGATCTTGCGCAGCGCCCCGGCCAGCTCCGCGGGCTCGATCGGGTCGTCCTGCGTGGTGTACGCGATGCCGAACCCGCCACCGAGATCCAGTTCGGGCGGCTGCACGTCGTACTCGTCGCGGATCTGTGCCTGCAGCCCGAGCACCCGGCGGGCGGACACCTCGAAGCCCTGGGCGTCGAAGATCTGCGAGCCGATGTGCGAGTGCAGACCGCGCAGCTCCAACCCGGGCGCGGCCATGACCCGGGCCACCGCCTCGGCCGCGTCGCTGCGCGCGCCCTCCCGGGCGATCATCGACAGGCCGAACTTCTGGTCCTCGTGCGCCGTGGCGATGTACTCGTGGGTGTGCGCCTCGACCCCGACCGTCACCCGCACCATCACCGGTACGGTGACGCCGCGGTCCGCGGTGAGCGCCGCCAGCCGGTCGATCTCGTCGAACGAGTCGACGATGATGCGACCCACCCCCGCGTCCACGGCGCGGGCGAGTTCGGTGACGGACTTGTTGTTGCCGTGCATGCCGATCAGGGCGGGGTCGATCCCGGCGGCCAGCGCGGTGGCCAGTTCGCCGCCGGTGCAGACGTCGAGGCGCAGGCCCTCCTCGGCGATCCAGCGGATCACCGCCTTGCACAGGAACGCCTTGCCCGCGTAGTACACGTCGGCACCACCGGGGAACGCGTCGTGGAACGCCCGCCGGAACTCCGACGCCCGGCGGCGGAAGTCCGCCTCGTCCAGGACGTAGCACGGGGTGCCGTACTCGGCCGCCAGGTCGGTGACCGGCACGCCACCGACGCGTACCACCCCGTCGGACCCGCGCACCACCGTGTCCGGCCACAGGTGGTCGAGCATCACGTTGGCGTCGACGGGCTCCCGCAGCCAGGCCGGCCCGTGCTGTCCGATGTCGGCGTGCAGGGCACCTGCTTCATGAGCGCGCATGGGGCATGCTCCTCACATGCGATCTGGCGCGGAGACACCGAGCAGGTGCAGGCCGTTGGCCAGCACGGTGCGGGTGGCCTCCACCAACCAGAGGCGGGCATGAACGAGCGGAGTCGCCTCCGCGATCTCACCCGTGTGAACGCCCTGCGGAAGCACCCGGCACGCGTCGTAGAAACGGTGGTAGGTGCCGGACAGCGAGTGCAGGTAACGGGCCACCCGGTGCGGTTCACGCAACTCGGCGGCCGAGGCCACAACGGTGGGGAACTCCCCGAGCGCCTTCAGCAGGTCGTGCTCGCGCTCGTGGGTCAGCAGGGACGGGTCGAACTCGGTGCCCCGCACGATACCCAGTTCGGTGGCGTTGCGTCCGAGCGAGGCGATCCGGGCGTGCGCGTACTGCACGTAGAACACCGGGTTGTCCTGGGTGCGCCGGGCCCAGGCGTCCAGGTCGAGGTCGATGGGCGAGTCCACCGAGTACCAGGCCAGGGCGTACCGGGCGGCGTCCGCCCCGATCGCGCCGACCAGATCGGCGAGCAGCACGACCGTGCCGGCCCGCTTGCTCATCCGTACCGGGGCACCGTCGCGGACCAGGTTGACCATCTGTCCGATGAGGATCTCCAGGTGCTCGGCCGGGTCGTCGCCGAAACACGAGACCATCGCGCGCATCCGGCCGATGTAGCCGTGGTGGTCGGCGCCGAGCATGATGACGACCCGGTCGAACCCGCGGTTCCGCTTGTCCAGGTAGTACGCGCAGTCGGCGGCGAAGTAGGTCCAGTCGCCGTCCGCCTTGACCAGTACCCGGTCCTTGTCGTCGCCGTAGTCGCTGGTGCGCAGCCACTGCGCGCCGTCCCGCTCGTACACGTTTCCCTGGGCACGCAGCCGCTCCAGCGCCGCAGCCAGCTCGCCACGGGAGTGCAGGTCCTTCTCGTTGAAGTACGTGTCGAAGTGGACACCGAACTCCAGCAGAGATGTCTTGATCTCGGCGAACATCAGGTCGACGCCGTCGGTCCGGAAGACCTCCAGGGCCTTCTCCTCGGGCTCGTCGAGCACGCCCGGGTTGCGGGTCACCACGTCGGCCGCGATCTCGGCGATGTACTCGCCGGCGTAGCCGTCCTCGGGCACCGGCTGCCCGGTGGCCGAGGCGTACAGCGAGCGGGCGAACCGTTGGATCTGCGAGCCGGCGTCGTTGAAGTAGTACTCGGTGCCGACCTCGGCGCCGACCGCGCGCAGCAGCCGGGACACCGCGTCGCCGACGGCCGCCCAGCGGACCGCGCCGATATGCACCGGGCCGGTCGGGTTCGCCGACACGAACTCCAGGTTGATCCGCTGCCCGGTGAGCGTGTCGCCCCGCCCGTACCGCTCCCCGGCCGCGACGATGGTGCCGGCCAGCGCGCCGGCCGCGGCGGCCGAGAGCCGGATGTTGAGGAAGCCGGGGCCGGCGATCTCCGCGCTGGACACCCCGGGCACCGTGCCGAGCTCCGCGGCGATCCATTCGGCGAGGTCGCGCGGTTTCACGCCGACCTTCTTGGCCAGCTGCATCGCGAGGTTGGACGCGTAGTCGCCGTGTTCCGGGTTGCGGGGTCGCTCGACGGCCGTCGTCGCGGGGAGTGCGGCGGTGTCCAGTCCGTGGGCGCTGAACGCGCTCCGGGCAGCGGACAGGACGGCTTCGGCAAGCTCGGCGGGAGTCACCGCGCCATGCTATCCGGGGTAGAGTCGGTGCCCCTGGCCTGCCCCACCGGGCTATACCACTACGTGGTACGGCCGGGTCCGACCCGAGGAGGAGGTCGAGTCCTGACATGTCGATGATGGCGAATCCGGGCGGCGGTGGTCAGATCATCGCCGCGGGACAGCCGTTCAAGGTCCGGTTGCGCAAGAAGAAGACAAGCATCGACGATCCGCCGGAGAACGCCGCGGACACCGCCGAAACCGACGAGCCGGACAACGCGGCGGACGCCGACGACCCGGACGGGGACCGCTAGCGAGTCTGTGGGCCGGCCCGTGCCGGCCCGCACGGTTGTGCTGCGGCACGGGTGCCCGGGTCCCGTCGGGCGCCGCACGGGTCACTCCGCGATCAGCAGGTCCACCACGAGGGCGGCGTGGTCGGAGTAGAACGGCCCCGGGCCGTGCTCCGGGAGCCGACCGTCCAGCACCCGAGCATCCACGACCTCGATGCCGGCGCCGCCGGCGAGGACGTAGTCGATCCGGTGCGGCAGCCGCTGGTCCGGATCGAGAGCGTCGTACGTGCCACCCGGTACGGCCTCCGGGTCCGGGTGCGCGGCCCGGAACGTGTCCAGGAAACCGGCCTTCGCCAGCCGACGGGTGACCTGCCACTGCGGCCGGTACGGCAGATCCGCGCGGACCGAGTCCAGGTGCGACTCGGTGTTCAGCCCGCCGGCGATGATCACCGGGGTGGCGCTGTCGGGCACCATGGCGGGCAGGTACTCGGACAGGATCTCCTCGACGTTGGCGAGCTGCGGCAGTTCGAGCAGCGCCAGGTCCTCGTCGGTGCGGGTACGGCGCCGACCGGTGGCGACCTCGGCGGCGGCGCCCTCCAACGCCTCGACGATCTCGACGTCGAAACGCAACCACGTGTCGAACACCGCGATGTCCCGGCCGCCGGGCAGCCGCAGCCTCAAGCCGCCGACGTTGTAGCTGTCCACGGTGCGCCCTGCCGGGTACGGCATCCGGGCCACCACCGGCAGGTGCGTGACGATCGCGAGGTTGTCGTCCGCGTCGTCGGCGGAGAGCCGGTGGCCGCGGCAGTCGGCACGGCCGGCCGCCCGACAGGCGTCCACGATCCGCTCGGTGGCCCCGGCGGTCTCCGTACAGAAGACGACGTCCGCGTCGACGGCGGCGATCTGCTCGGCGATCAGGTCGAGGCTGTCGCCGGCGGGTGTCCCGCGGCCTCCCTGACAGAGGTTCCAGGCCATCAACCGCAGCGGGGTTCGCCGGTCGCGCATCCGTCACCTCCGGCCCTGCGGACGCCCGTGCCGGCGTCCGCCGGTGCGTACCTGATCGCGATTGTTCGTTGACCCCGCGCCACCCATCATCTCCGAACACGCAGCGCATTCGCTCTGGGGTACCGGGCGATCACCGTGGGCAGCGCCGGACGTGGCGGGGTGTCGGGCCGACGACGCCCCGGTACGGGCCCGCACCGGTTGCCCGACCGGCGCCGTGCCGTACCGGTCGGGCGCCCGGTTGGCACGCATGGGGGATCAGAACGCTTGCGTGATCTGCCTAGGGTTACCCGTGGTGGGTGCCTCGCACGGGGGCGCTGATCCTCCGCCGAAGAGTCAGACCACGACGGTCTGCCAGGTAGCCGCGACGCGAGAGAGAAGTGAGCAGATGAGCCTCGACGGTACATGGGACTCGCCCGACGGAATGGACGCGGATCCGTTCGGCGGCGGTCACGATGCGTGGCCGGATGCGACCGGTCAGGACCACGGCGGTCTCGGGATGGACGGGTCGTTCGACACGTCGACCACTGACCCGACCGCGACCGACGCGTACGACTCCGACTCGTACGGCGCCGACTCCTACGGTTCCGACAGTGCCGACGCGGAGGGTGCCGACGCGGAGGGTGCCGACGCGGAGGGTGCCGATGCGGGCGCCGACGGGGCGGACGCGCCGGACAGCACCGACGCGACCGGCGCCGACTCCGGCGGCCCCGGCGACTCGACCGGCTCCGACGGCTCGGCGGACGGTTCGTACGACACCGGCGACCCGAACGCCACCGGCGGTTCCGGCGATGCACAGGGCTCCGGCGACGACGCGTCTGCCAGCGGCGGTGACCCGGCCGCGAGTGGCGGGGACACCGACAGCGGCGACACCGGCAGCGGCGGCGACGCCAGTGACTCCGCCGACTCCAGCGGCGACGCTGCTGGCGACTCCGGCAGCGGTGACTCGTCCGACGAGGATCCGGCACCGCGACACGGCGTCACCGAGCCGACCGGCAGCGACAGCTCGGACGGCGACGGTTCGGACGGCGACGGTTCGGACGGCGACAAGACGTCCGGTGCGGACGGCAAGGACGCGGACGCCTCCGGCCAGGACGGCGCGGACGCGTCCGGCGCCGACGACTCGTCCGACACCCCGACCGGCTACGAGGCGGCGTTCGACATCACCTCGGCCGCCAGCCCGTACGCCTCCTGACGCGTTCGGCTGGCAGTCCCGGCACTGCGTGGCGCCCGTCCACCGACGGGCGCCACATCGCTGTCTCCGGGCCGACCACGGCAGCGCCAGGTCGGCATCCGCACCACGGCTGCCCAGTCAGGACGCGGCCGCCTCCGGCGGGACCTGCAGGGCGCGGGTGTGCTCCGCCAGCGCCGCGGTGTTCTGCCGCACGGCCTCGGTCAGCTCCGCCAGGAGCTGGACCGTGGGACCGGCGACGAGCGGCTCCGCGACGCGGTCGTCGGCCTGGCCGCGCAGCTCGCAGTAGAGGGCCAGCACCGCGTGCACGATCGCCTGGGACAGATGTTTGTCGGCGAAGTCGTCGCCGGGCCGCATGCTGTCGGCGAGAAGCTCCACGGCCTCCCGCGCGTACGCCGCGCCGTTCTCCCGGGCATCGATCTCACCCCGGGCCGCTCCACTGACCGGCGACGTGGGTGCGGTCTCGTCCGATACAGACATGGCACCTCCAGAGCTCCAAGCAGCCAATTCTATCCCGTTCCACACCGCCTGCTCACTGACGGACACACCGGGCAGTCATTCATCATATCGATACCGCTCGATTGATCGTGTCGCCGGCCGGACACCGGCCCCCACCGCCGCAGGCGACGACGCCACCGTCCGGCGCGCTCATCCCCGCGCAGGAGGGGGACCCGCGCCGGTGCGCGGTACGGCCGGGTCACGGGCGGACACGACGACGGCCGACCCGCGGGAGGTGGGTCGGCCGTCGTGGCGTCGATGGTGCTCGGGTCGATCAGGCGGCGTCGAGGCCACCCGCGCTGGCCAGTTCCCGTAGCCGGTGCAGCGCCTGGATCTCCAGCTGCCGGATCCGTTCCCGGGACAGCCCGAAGCGCTGCGCGACCTCGGTCAGCGAATGTTCCCGGCCGTCGTCGAGTCCGTACCTGGACCGCACGATGCCCGCGGAACGGTCGTCCAGATGTCCGAGCAGCGAGTCGATGCGCTCCCGCTCCATGCCCGCGAGGACCAGGTCCTCGGGGCTGGGCGCATCGGTGTCGGCCACCAGGTCACCCAGGTTGGTGTCGCCGTCGTCGCCGACCGGCGTGTCCAGCGAGACGGTGTCCTGGGACCAACGCTTCAGCTCGTTGATGCGGTCCACGGTGACACCGAGCGCGTTGGCGAGCTGCTCGGATTCCGGGTCCTGGCCCAGTTCCCGGGTCAGCTGTCGGGTCATGTTGCGCATCCGGTTGACGTCCTCGACCAGATGCACCGGCAGCCGTACGGTCCGCTCCTGCTGAGCGATGGCACGGCTGATGGCCTGCCTGATCCACCACGTCGCGTAGGTGGAGAACTTGAAGCCGCGCTCGTAGTCGAACTTCTCGACCGCGCGCACCAGCCCGGTGTTGCCTTCCTGGATGAGGTCCAGCATCGGCATGCCGCTGCGGACGTACCGACGGGCGATGGACACCACGAGTCGCAGGTTCGCCTTGACGAACTGCTCCTTGGCGCGCTGACCATCGACCACCAGGCGGTGCAGCTCTGCCGTGGACGCACCGCGGACCGACTGGCCGGCCTCCAGCAGACGTTCGGCGTACAGCCCGGCTTCGACGGCCTTGGCGAGCGCAACCTCGCCAGCGGCGTCCAGCAACGACGTCCTGGAAATCTCATGCAGGTAGACACCAACCAGGTCACGCTCTTCGGCAACCTCGTCGGTACGGATACCCGTTTTGTTTGCCACGTTCGTCGTCCTCCCGTGCTTTGCTGCCCCCGCTGTGCGCCCCTGCCAACTGCACAACGCCCCGCCGATCAGGTTGATTCCGCGCTAGGGTGTATGGCCCATCACCGTCGCCCAGCCGGAACCTCCTGCACTGCACGTTCCCCTTTCTCATGGAAACCTGCATAACTACAGGCAGCCCGGAAGGGCGCTGGGAGCAAGCTGATAGCCAGACCCCTTCCAGCGTCAACAACGTCGGCATAGTTTGAGACGTCCGAGAGGGGTCCTCATGACGCATAGTGAGACGACCGACACACCCAGCGCCGACGGCGCCGCCCTGTTTCGTACCGCCCGTGACTTTCTGGTCGACAATCGGGACGATTACTCCACGGCCTACCGCGATTTCCACTGGCCCAAACTCACCACGTTCAACTGGGCGACGGACTGGTTCGACGCCAGCCTGACCGCTGAGGCACCCGATCGGGTCGCCCTGTGGGTGATCGAGGAGGACGGCAGCGAGACCCGGCTGACGTTCGAGGACCTGTCCGAACGGTCCACCCAGCTCGCCGCCTGGCTGGCCGCGCACGGCGTCGGCCGTGGTGACCGGATTGTCCTGATGCTGGGCAACCAGGTCGAACTGTGGGAGACGCTGCTGGCCGCGATGCGGCTGGGCGCGGTGATCATTCCCGCAACCACCCTGCTGCGGGCCGACGACCTGCGCGACCGGGTCGAGCGCGGCGCGGCGGCACACGTGATCGCCCGGTCCGCCGACGCGGCCACGTTCGACGACGTGCCCGGCTCCTACACCCGGATCGCGGTGGGCGACCCGGTCGAGGGCTGGTTTCGCTACGCGGACGCGTACGGCTTCAGCGGCGAACCGCCCGCCGTGACGACCCGGGCCGACGACACGCTGCTGCTGTACTTCACCTCCGGCACCACGGCGCAACCGAAGCTGGTCGAGCACACCCACGCCAGCTACCCGGTCGGCCACCTGAGCACGATGTACTGGCTGGGCCTGCGGTCCGGGGACGTGCACCTGAACATCTCCTCGCCGGGCTGGGCGAAGCACGCGTGGAGCAACGTGTTCGCACCGTGGAACGCCGGCGCCACGATCCTGGTGTACAACTACGCGCGGTTCGACGCCGCCGCGTTGCTCGACGTGCTGCGCCGCTGCGAGGTCACCACGTTCTGCGCGCCGCCGACGGTGTGGCGCATGCTGATCCAGGCCGATCTGGGTGCGGGCGGGCTGCACCTGCGCGAGGTCGGCAGCGCCGGGGAACCGCTCAATCCCGAGGTCATCGAGCAGGTACGGCGGGCCTGGGGGCTGACCGTCCGGGACGGCTACGGTCAGACCGAGACCACTTGCCAGATCGCCAACACGCCGGGCCAGCTCCTCAAGGAGGGGTCGATGGGGCGGCCGCTGCCCGGCTACGTCATCGCGCTGGTCGATCCGGCCAGCGGCCAGGTGGTCGACGAGCCGGGGGTCGAGGGCGAGATCTGCATCGAGCTGGCGAACCGGCCGCTGCCGCTGATGAACGGCTACCGCGACGACCCGGAACGCACCACCGAGGTCACCCGGGGTGGCTTTTACCACACCGGCGACGTGGCGTCGCGGGACTCGGACGGCTACCTGACGTACGTGGGGCGCTCCGACGACGTCTTCAAGGCGTCCGACTATCGCATCTCGCCGTTCGAGCTGGAGAGCGTGCTACTCGAACACCCGGCCGTGGTCGAGGCGGCCGTGGTGCCCTCACCGGACCCGGTGCGGCTCGCGGTGCCCAAGGCGTACGTGGTGCTGGCCTCGGGCGTGGCACCCGACGCGGACACCGCCCGGGACATCCTGGACTACGCACGCGAGCACCTGGCGCCGTACAAGCGGCTGCGCCGGATCCAGTTCGCGGAGCTGCCGAAGACGATCTCCGGCAAGATCCGCCGGGTCGAGCTGCGGTCCCTGGAGGCCGACGTGCACGGCACCGGCGACGACCGGACGGTACGGGCCAGCGCCGAGTTCTGGGAGGAGGACCTCCGCGACCCGGCGACCTGACCCGGACGGCCACGCCCCGGGCGTACCGGCGAGCGACGTACGCGCCGTCGACGCCCGGGGTGGATTGTCAGTGGCCGGGCCCGTCACCGGCCGCGAGCGCGGTCACGGTGATCTGACCGTGCTGGCAGACCGGGCCGTACGACCAGTCGACGATCTTGTGGTCGGTCTCGTCCGGGGGCGTCACCTCGGTGCTGGCCGGGTCCGGCTCGCAGCCGCCCTTCTGGGCCTCACCGTCACCGGGCACGGCGCCCCAGCTGGCCCGCGACCAGGCGCTGGCGCCGTCCTGGAGCGTGATCAGCTTCGGCTTGGCGCTGGCGTCCCGGACCACCTTGGTCGCGACCTTGACGTCGTTCTTGCCGAGCAGTTGCATGCCGGGGTAGCCGTAGACCCGGCAGCTGCTTCCGCTGGTGTTGGTGAAGACCAGCGCGGAGTAGTGGTTGCCGGCCGCCGCGCCGATGCCGCGGACGGTCACCTTCAGACCACCGGTGTGGCACCGGTCGCCGCCGGCCGGCGCGGCGTCCGCGGCGGCGTCGGAC
>JBAUUM010000948.1:0-1780 GCA_049582705.1 Actinocatenispora sp. | reverse complement strand
GGGCCGGCTCGGGCACGCGGTCGCGGGGACAGCGGGAGCGCGCCGGAAACTCCCGGCGGCACCGGTGGGGCGCCCGGGCACGCCGGCGGGGGACAATGACGGACGTGAGTGCGTACCCCAGGCGGCTGTACCGGGACGACGGCCTGGTGCTGCGCTGTCAGAAACTGGGTGAGGCGGACCGCATCGTGACGCTGTTCACCCGACGGCACGGCCGGGTCCGCGCGGTCGGCAAGGGGGTCCGCCGTACGACGAGCCGGTTCGGGGCCAGGCTGGAACCGTTCGGGCACATCGACCTGCAGCTCGCGGAGGGCCGGTCGCTGCACGTGGTCAGCCAGGTCGAGGGGATCTCCCTGTACGGCAAGCGGATCGGCAGTGACTATGCCCGGTACACGGCGGCCAGCGCGATCGCGGAGACGGCAGAGCGGCTCACCGAGGAGCAGGAGCCGTTCCTGCGACTGTTCCTGCTGACGTTGGGCGCCGTACGGGCGCTCGGCGAGGCGGACGACCGGCCGCCGCCGCTGATCCTGGACTCGTACCTGCTGCGGGCGATGGCGCTCGCCGGCTGGGCACCGGCATTGACCGAGTGTGCGGTCTGCGGTACGGAAGGTATGCATCCGGCGTTCAGCGTGCCCGCCGGCGGCATGGTCTGCCGCAACTGCCGCCCCCCGGGGGCCGCCGCGCCGAACGGTGACACCCTGACCCTGTTGGCGGCGCTGGCCGCCGGGGACTGGCGGACGGCCACGGCCAGCGAACCGCCGGCCCGCCGGCAGGCCAGCGGCCTGGTCGCCGCCCTGCTCCAGTGGCACCTGGAACGCGGGCTGCGTTCCCTGCCGCTGGTGGACAGGGGCTGACCGCGCCGACCGGCCGCGTTCCCCGCACCACGAACGAGCCAGCCAGCAGTACCGCACCCGAGTAGCCGTACAGAGAGGGACCCGCATGCCGGCCCGACGATTCCGTCGCGAGTACCAGCCACCCGCACCGCATCCGTCGGGTGTCACGCCGCCGCGCATCCCGGCCGACAAGGTGCCCGGTCACGTCGCGATCATCATGGACGGCAACGGTCGCTGGGCGAAGGCCCGCGGCCTGCCCCGTACCAGGGGGCACGAGGCGGGCGAGGCCGCGCTGTTCGACGTGATCGAGGGCGCGCTGGAACTGGGCGTGAAGAACCTGTCGGCGTACGCCTTCTCCACCGAGAACTGGCGCCGCTCGCCCGAGGAGGTGCGGTGGCTGATGGGGTTCAACCGGGACGTCATCCACCGCCGCCGCGACGAGCTGAACGCCATGGGGGTACGGATCCGGTGGGCAGGCCGTCGGCCGAAGCTGTGGCGCAGCGTGATCACCGAACTGGAGCACGCCGAGCAGCTGTCCCGCGACAACGACAAGCTGACCCTGCAGTTCTGCGTCAACTACGGCGGGCGCGCGGAGATCGCCGACGCGGCCGCCGCGATCGCCCGTGACGTGGCCGCCGGGCGGCTGCGCCCGGACCGGGTCACCGAGAAGCTGTTCGCCCGCTACCTCGACGAGCCGGACATCCCCGACGTCGACCTGTTCGTACGGTCCTCCGGCGAGCAGCGCTTCTCCAACTACCTGCTCTGGCAGTCGGCGTACGCGGAGATGGTCTTCCTGGACACGCTGTGGCCTGACTTCGACCGGCGGCACCTGTGGCACGCCTGCGAGATCTACGCCGACCGGGACCGTCGGTACGGCGGTGCGGTGCCCAACCCGGAGCCGGCGCCCTACGTCGCCCCCTGACCGCGCCGGCCGGCACCGGGGCGCGACG
>JBAUUM010000947.1:0-2379 GCA_049582705.1 Actinocatenispora sp. | reverse complement strand
CCATACTTGCGGGTAGACTTACTCGCAAGTAAGGATGAGGCATGGTCGATCGGTACCAGCGCCTCACGTCCACCGGCCCCGGGCGGGCGATCGCCCGCCGGCTCGGCCTGCCCCGCCCGACCCCGCTGCGCCGGCACCGGCCGGACGCCCCGCTGATCGAGGGACCCGTCCTGATCGGACCCGACGGCGAGCTGACCGGCACCGTGCGCGAGGTGGTGGCCGCCGCCGGCGCCGAGGCGGTTGACGACCATCCGGCCCCGGCCGCCCTGGTCTTCGACGCCACCGGCATCGCCGACGTGGCCGGGCTGCGGGCGCTGCACGAGTTCCTCGGGCCCCGGGTCCGCACCCTGCGGCCCAGCGGCCGGATCCTGCTGCTCGCCCGGCCGGTACCCGGTGACACCGGTACGGGCACCGAGGCGCGGATCGCGCAGCGGGCCCTCACCGGGTTCGCCCGGTCCCTCGGCAAGGAGGTCGGCCGGGGCTGCACGGTGCAACTGCTGCGGGTGGCTCCCGGTGCGCCGATCGGCTCCAGCCTCCGGTTCTTCCTGTCCGCCCGTTCCGCGTACGTGTCCGGGCAGGTGATCGACATCGGTGCCGGACCGGGGGCCGAGCCGGACGACTGGGCGACGCCGCTCGCCGGCCGCACCGCCCTGGTGACCGGCGCGGCGCAGGGCATCGGGGCCGCCATCGCCGAGACGCTGGCCCGGGACGGCGCCCGCGTCGTGTGCCTGGACGTGCCGGCACAGGGACAGGCGCTGTCCGCGGTCGCCAACCAGGTCGGCGGGACATCGCTACAACTGGACATCACCGCCGCCGATGCGGCGGCCACCCTCGCCGGCCACCTCACCGACCGCCACGACGGGGTGGACCTGGTCGTACACAACGCCGGCGTGCTGCGCGACCGCACCCTCGCCCGGATGAGCGAGGCGGAGTGGGGCACCGTGCTGTCGGTCAACCTGGCCGCGCAGTACACGCTGACCCGGCGGCTGCTGGACGACGACGTGCTGCGGCCGGGCGGTCGGATCGTCTGTCTCTCCTCGCTCAACGGCATCGCCGGCGCGGCCGGTCAGACCAACTACGCGACCAGCAAGGCCGGCGTCATCGGCCTGGTCGAGGCTCTCGCGCCGGAGCTGCGCACCCGCGAGGCGACCATCAACGCGGTGGCGCCCGGCTTCATCGAGACCCGGATGACGGCGAGCATGCCGCTGACCGTCCGGGAGGTCGGTCGGCGGCTCAACAGCCTCGCCCAGGGCGGCCTGCCCGTCGACGTCGCCGAGACGGTGGCGTGGCTGGCGCAGCCCGGCTCGGGCGGCATCACCGGACAGGTCGTACGGGTGTGCGGCCAGAGCCTGCTGGGGGCGTGATGCCGAGCGTCGAACTCGACCGCCGCCCCGGCCTCGCCGCCAGCTACGCGTCGGCCCTGCTGCCCCGGCGGCGCGGCACCGAACTGCCCGACGACGAACTCGTCCTCCCGCGCCTCGCCGTGGACCGCACCCATCTCGCTGGGTATGAGCGGGTGTGCGGCTTCCCGCGCACCGACCGGCTGCCCGCCACGTACCTGCAGGTACTGGCGTTTCCGCTGGCCATGCGGCTGATGGCGGGCCGGAGGTTCCCGTTCCCGCTGCCGGGTCTGGTGCACGTGCGCAACCGGGTGGAGCTGCTGCGGCCCGTGGACGCGGACGAGCCGGTCACGCTGCGGGTACGGGCGGAGGCGCTGGCCCCGCACCGCCGCGGCACCACGGTGGACCTGGTGACCAGGGCCTCGGCCCGCGACGGGGAGGTGTACGTCGCCCGGGCCACGTACCTGCGCCGCGGCCCGACCCTCGGCGAGGTCAGCGGCAGCGGCGACGGCGGCGGCGGCGACAATTCCGGGGAAGCGGATGCGCCGGTGTCGACGGCGACGGACACCGGGACGGAGCCTCGGTCCGACGGCGAGCCTGAGCGCGGGGCCGAGCCGGTGCCGCCGGGCGCCGTCTGGTCGCTGCCGGCCGGGCTGGGCCGCCGGTACGCCGCCGTGTCGGGAGACCGCAACCCGATCCACCTGTCCCGCCTCACCGCGCGACCGTTCGGCTTCCGTACCGCGATCGTGCACGGGATGTGGAGCGCGGCGCGCTGCCTGGCCGCCCTGGAAGGTCGGCTGCCGGAGGCCCTCGCGGCGGACGTGTGCTTCGTGCGGCCGGTACGGGTGCCGGGCCGGGTCGCGTTCGGTGCCCGACCGGCGGGGGAGGGCTGGGAGTTCGCGGTCAGCGCGCCGCGGTCCGGGCGGACCCTGGTGGCCGGCCGGGTCGAGCCGCGCTGATTTCCGGATCCTGCCACCGGCTGCCGCGCATCAGGTTGTCCAGCCCCATCCAGGCGAAGTTCATCAGACGCGCGCCGGTC
>JBAUUM010000946.1:0-14205 GCA_049582705.1 Actinocatenispora sp. | reverse complement strand
CTACGGATCAGAAGGTTGGGGGTTCGAATCCCTCCGGGCGCACCACCTAGAACCGCCGTGACCTGCCGAGACGCAGTCGCGGCGGTCTTTTCGTGGAATGGCTTGTCCCGCCCTCTGGGAGCCGGTGCTCCGATGGTGCCCGGCTGTCCCTGGGCCGATGGGTGTCGCTCCGTGTGTTGACGTGCTGCTGGGCTCCGGCACGTCCGGACCGCGCCGAGTGCTGCGGCGCACGCTGACCTGGGATCGCGAGCGCGAGATCGCTCAGCACAAGGTCGTCACCGCCGCCACCGACATGCCTGGCTCCGTCCCGCCGACCGAGGCCCAGCCGGGCGGGTCCTGGCGTTCGCGGTCAGCCCGAGAGGACGTCCCGGCTCTCCGTGTCATTTGTGGTCATGGAGGAACGTGGGGATGTCGGCGCGGGTCGGGTAGTTCGGCAGGGGCGCCGGCTTGTCCTGGAGGAACGCGTCGACGGCACCGTAGGCCCGCTCGTCGTTGCCGTCGAGGCCGTTCCACATGTGATGCCCGACACCGGGCATGTACTGGGTGCGCTGGATGGCCGGGTCGGCGGCCAGGACGGTGGTCTCCCACCGGCGGACCTGTGCGGAGCACTCGGCGATCATCAGCATCGCGGGGGTGCGGGAGCGCTTCAGTCGTGGGGCGAGTGAGGGTGAATCCTTGATGGTCTGCTGGATCCGCAGGCTCGCGGCGGGGCTGAAGGAGAAGTTCTCCGCCGTATCCTCGACGGGGATGCGGTGCGCGTCCTTGGCGCAGTAGCCGGATGCGGTGTCGCTACCGAGATCGGCAGCGGTGAACGCGTTGTCACCTTCGGCCTGCCCGATCAACCCCGTGCCGGGTGAGATGAGTCCGAGTCGCAGGAGACCGAAGGCGACGGCGTACCTGGGGACATGCGTCGATCGTGGTCCGCTCATGGACGGAGCGAGGCCACGCGCGGTCGGTCGTCCATGCGGGCCGTCGAGCCGCGCGGTGGGGCCGTCCATGGGGCCGGGCTCGGCGATGACCGTTCTGTGCATGCGGGACGCGACATGCGGATCGGCCAGAGCTCGGGTGAGCACGACCGCTCCTGAGGAGAACCCGAGGACATCGACCGGTCCCCTGCCCAGACGGTCCACGAATGCTGCGAGATCGCGCACCGACCGGGAGATGCTGTACTGCTCCATCGGGAGCAGGTCACTTCGTCCGCCGCCGGCCTGCTCGTAGGCGTAGACGTCGTAGCCGCGTCGGGCCAGCAGTTGCAGGAAGCGGTGATCCAGCACGGAGATGCTCCGGACGGGCCCACCGTTGAGGTACACGAGGGGAGTCCTGCGGCGTGTGCTGCCCGTGGCCGCCGGGTAGTGGTACACCGCGATCCGACTTCCCGTGGCCAGGCTCCAGTGCTGCGCGGTCACGAATGGCAGGGCGCTGGGGTATTGCCGGTCCGTCGGAACGCTCGGGACACAGACCGACGCCGTCAGCGTCACGGCGAAGATCACCGGGACCAGCAGTACGAACCGGCCGCGCCACGCTCGGCGGCGGCCCAGCCCCAGGGCGGCGGCGACCCCCACGCCAAGGGCTGCCAGCCAGGCCGCGAATCCCGAGGTTGCTCCGTCTGTCAGGACGACGAGGGCCAAGAAGAGTCCGACCAGCCCCGCGGCGGCGGCCAGGGCCAGTCCCAGGCGACAGGCGAAATGGAGAGTACGAGCGAGGGGAAGAGGCATGACGGTCCCTAGAATAGTTTCAAAACGTCGTTTCAAAACAACGTTAGCACCTGGGCTAAGGTGGTCCCGTGGGCAGGCCGAGAACGAACGACGACGCGGTGAAGGAGCGTCTTGTCGAGTCCGCCACCGAGCTGTTCGCGACGCGACCACGGGAGTCGATCACGATCCGCGCCCTGGCCGTCACCGCCGGAACCGCGACAGCGGCGGTGTACTCGCTGTTCGGCAGCAAGGACGCACTGATCGACGAGGTTCGCAACAGAGCGGTCGCCGGGCTGTTCCACGACCTGTCGGCCGTGCCGACCTCCGACGACCCCCTCGCCGATCTCCACGCCCTGGCCGGCGCATACCGACGCTGGGGCCGCGAGCACAAACACCTCTACACGGTGTTGTTCGGCGGGGTGCAGACCTTCGATCCTTCCGGCGCGATCGGCACCGGCGACCCCGTCCGGCCGCTGATGCACGCGATCGAGCGAGCTGTGGCAGCGTCCGTTTTCACCGGCGATCCGACATCCATCGCGCTCTCGCTCTGGGTGACCCTGCACGGCCACGTAACCCTCGAACTGGCCGGAGCGCTCGACACCGCCACGGCCGAGATCGCCTTCAAAGCGGCAGTGCCCGCAACACTGCGTGGATGGATGACCCCGATGGCATTCCGCACCCATCGAGGCAGCGACGCCGTCCAGGCACCCTGATGCCACGGCGCCCCGGCAGGCCGCTGACAGGGTCGAAGGTCTTGAAGGTTGGCAGCTCGGCGAGCGCGTAATCGGTTGCCTGTTGGCGCTGGTTGTGGGTGCAATGTTCGCCATGGTTGCTCAGGTGCGTCCGCCGCGGCGAGATGAGATGAACGCGTACTACCGGGCCCTGCCCTTCGCGAACGGGTTGCCGCAGTGGGAGCCGGCTGATGCCGCAGGACACGGTGGTCCGGAGCCGTGGCCTCCCCAGCGCGCTCCGGCGACCGCCGAGCAGCTCGAGGAGTGGGCAGAAGCTGACGCCAAGGATGAGTCCTTCCACCCAATCGCGACATTTGCCGAGGGCGCCTGCGTCGGCGCATCGGCCGCCATCTCCTTTGACGTGACGGTTCCTGGCGGGGGCACGGTCAAGATGGCCGGTGTTACTGCTACCGGGGTGATCGCTACACACCGCCGACGCGGTTACCTACGGCGGATGATGCAGGCCATGTTCGACGCTGCCTTGGCGCGAGGCGAGCCATTGGCAATGCTCAGTGCGAGCGAGGGCAGCATCTACGGCCGATTCGGGTTCTCGCCGGCGACGTACCGCTCGCGGTGGGAGCTGGGCCGTCACGAAGCCGCCTTCCGTCCCGCAGCACCCGATCCGGGTTCGCTGGAGCTGGTCGACGCAGCGCAAGCCAAGCAGTTCTGGCCTGTGGTGCACGCGGAAGTGCGTGCACATCGCACCGGTGAACTCACGCCCCCGCCCGGACACTGGGACAGACTGTCCGATGGTGCGGACGGCACGAACGGACCGCTGCGCTATCTCGCCCACCGCGACCAACACGGCGAGGTAGACGGCATCGCCAACTTTCGACTGCCGTGGTCCGCCACAGCCGCCAACGCGGGAACGCTCGTTGTTGAGGCGCTGGAGGCGACGAACCCGACAGCCTATCGCGCACTGTGGAGCTTGTTGGTCGACTTCGACCTCACCAGGATCATCGTGGCGCCCGGCCGTCCGCGCGACGAGCCACTGCGATGGATGCTTGCGAACCCGCGGGCGATGCGCATCACCCGGCAGTCCGACAACTTGTGGGCACGCCTTCTCGACGTCCCCCGCGCCCTGACCCAACGCTCGTACGAGACGGTCGGCGAGGTGGCGTTCACCATCGATGACGACCAAATGTGTCCGGCAAACAATCGGACATGGCTTCTCCGCGCAGGCGGTACGTCGGTGACATGCGTTGCCACCGACCAACAGGCGGATCTGACCATCACAATCTCGGCACTCAGTTCGCTCTACCTCGGAGGCATGTCGGCGCATGACCTGACGTACGCGGGTCGCATCACTCCGCACGCTGACGGCGCGGTCGGGAAGCTGACCCGGCTGTTCCGCATCGACCCCGAACCGCACAACTCCTTCGGCTTCTGAGGCAGCTCTCGACTTCCAGGCGTTGTCAGGCTCCTCGACCACTGTGTGCAGCCATTCGGGACGCGGCAGTCGCGCACTCCGCCACCGCGTGGACCTCACGGGCCCGGCGCCCTACACAAGACTGTGGCTTGCGCCGGGCGCGCCGGGTACGAGCTCCGAACTACACAGCGAACCCGCCGGCGTGACCATGCTCGACGCCTTCGCGCCGGCACCGGAGCCGCCGACCATCGGCCATCACACCGTTGGTCGGTATCGTATCTACCGTCGCGAGGGCGTACTCATCACAATCATCGCCGATGCAGACACTCATCACCTTCCGACCGATAGCACCGGCTGCTGCTGCATCGGCATGGGGCCGCCTCAAGATCAACAATTTGTGGCGTTGCTCTGGGCGGTGGCTGGCTCATGTTTGGCGTGCTGTACTTCAAGGCAAGGCCCGCACGCGGATCGGACGGAAGACCAACGTGCCGCTGGGCCGGATGTTGGTGACCGTGATGGCGACAACCGAATCGGGAGCCTCGGATGCGGCGTGCTCCGCGCCGCAGACGGGGTGTGTCGTCGCAGTGGGTGTTTCTGTCCAACTCGCCGCGGGGCCTTGCCGGGATGTGTCGTCGACGACCAGAGGCGGGCATCACGTTTCGGGTGAACGGCGATGCTCGCATGGGCAGCCATGATCGGTGCAGCGGCCACGTCTGGAGGGTTGATCCGCCGCGTGGCGATCACCAGCGCGTTGCTGGCGACGGTCATCGTTGGTGTGTTCGGCTTTCTGATCTATGCGGTCACCGCGCAGCGTGACTCCGCACAGCTTTCCCAGGACACTCAGGCGGGCCTGGCCAGCGCGAACAAGCTGGAGCGTCTCGTCATTGACCTGCAGACCGGGGAGCGCGGGTATGTGCTGACCCGCCAGGCAAGGTTCTTGGAACCGTGGGAAATGGGTCGGCAGCAGATTCCGTCCACCGAGAGGCAGTGGACGCAGGTGGTGCACACCCCGTCGCAGCTGCACCGGGCGCATCGGCTCGTGCGGGGTATCAATTCCTACATCAACGACTACTCGATCCCGGTCGTCGACGAGGCCCGTCGCGGTGATCCAGCCGCGCGCAGTGTGAGTACGGCACTCGAAGGCAAGCATCGGCTCGATGCTCTGCGTCGAGGGTTCGACGCCTTCTCCGCGAAGGGCCAGCAGCTCGCCGGTCCTCTCGACGCCAGTGCCCGCCACGCCGGAGACGAAGCGGTACTCGGCGGCGTGTTCGGCGCCGCGGCCTCGGCCGTGCTGATCGTCGCGTTCGTGTTCTACGTGTCCCGGGCTGTCGTGCGGCCTATCCGAGGTGGCGCCGTGATGGCCGGGCGATTCGCCGAGGGGGATCTGTCGATACAGATGCCCGAGACCGACATTGGCGAGATCGGTGTCCTAGAACGCTCGTTCAACACCATGGGCGCGGCCCTACAACGCAGCCGCGCGGAGCAGACGCGGATAGCCGACGAGCAGGCTGCGCTGCGGCGAGTGGCGACACTGGTCGCGCACGGTGTGCCGGCCCCCGAGGTCTTCGCCGCTGTCGCTGAAGAGATCGGCGTACTGCTCCACACCGATGGAACAAGGATCTTCCGCTACGAGTCGGAAAGGTCCGCCACGGTCGTGGCCGGATGGAGCGCTCCAGAGATCGACGTGCCCTTCGGCATGACGATCCCGCTGGAGGGCTACAACATCCCGGTCGAGGTGCTACGCACCGGGAACGCCGCGCGGATCGACGACCTCGCGCAGGCGTCCGGCCCCTTGGCCGACCGGCTCCGCCACGCCGGCGTGCGGTCAGTGGTCGGCGCGCCCATCATCGTCGAATCGAGGATCTGGGGTGTCATGGCAGCGCTGTCACAGCGCGAGGAACTCCTACCGCCCGACACCGCCGCCCGCTTCGCCGAGTTCACCGCCTTGGTCTCGACCACCATCGCCAACACCGAGGCCCGCAACGACCTGATCAACTCCCGGGCACGGGTCGTGGCCGCCACCGACCAGAGCCGCCGAAGGATCGAACGCAACCTGCACGACGGAGTCCAGCAGCGGCTCGTGTCCGCGACCCTCGACCTGCGCTCTCTGCACGCCGACCTGCCGCCACACATGGCCGACCTCCGAACCGAACTCGCCGGCATCGCCGACGACCTCACCGAAACCCTGGACGAGCTACGCGAGGTCGCCCGCGGCATCCATCCCGCGATCCTGACCGAAGCAGGCCTACTACCCGCCCTACGCGCCCTTGCCCGACGGTCACCACTGCCCGTGGATCTCGACCTGCACGCCGATCAACAACTGCCGTCATCGCTGCAGGCCGCCGCCTACTACCTCATCGCCGAAGCCCTGACCAACGCAACCAAGTACTCCCAGGCACCACAGGTGCGGATCTCCACGGCCATACACGACCACAACCTGCGCGTCTCGATCGTCGACCACGGCATCGGTGGTGCGGATCCCACACACGGCTCCGGACTCACCGGACTGCGTGATCGCATCGAATCCCTGGGCGGCACACTCACGATTACCAGCCATCCAGGAGACGGCACCACCCTAGAAGCCAATCTCCCAATCAGCACCACCGTATAACCAACTTTCTGGCCCGCGGGTGGGGGCGCATACGGATGGCAACGTCGGGTTTGCCGTCCGGAGGCCGGTCCCGACCACACCCGCGGGGCCGGCTTCACCCATCCCATCCCATCCGAGTCCACGCACGTACCGGACGGGCCGGGCGCGCCCACCGGCTGCGCGGTAGGGGTAGCGGTGTTGCGGTCGATGGTCAGCAGACCCGGGCCTTCCGGTTGCGGGCGTTACCCAGGTCCGACTGGGGCTACGGGCTCGCGGCACGGGCGCCCGTTCCTACGCAGAGAGCGCCCCACCCACCACGTAGGTAGGTGGGGCATGGCATGTTGACAGCACTAGCCGGCGATGGCGGCCGGGGTGCAGGTCTGGGGCAAATGGTCTTTTCAGAAAATTTGTACAATAGGGGAAAATGCCACCACTGCGGGGCGCTCCAGTCGTTACTGCGAGCAGTGGACGCCGGTTTCGGGGCATGGCTGTTGTCTCGCCAGAGGGTGAACAGTCCTGGCGTCCAACCAGGAAGGGCCGCGCGACCGGTTGTCTGAGGGGTTAACCGTGCAGACGCGCGGCCCTTCCTCCCTCTCCTTGGCGCCCGCCGCCGATGAAGGCCAGACCCTGCGTCGGTGGGTCTGGCCCGATGTGCCCCGTCCAAGGCGTGGATACCCGTACGGTGGGTGCGTCCTCTCACCTGGATGGGGTCGCTACGCGAGCGAAGGGCTTGCCGTCCCGTGCAGCGGAGCCGGAAAACCCGCGAACTCCCCCACCGTGGCGGCGGCCACCTGACGGGGCCGCGACCACGTCGGCAAGGTCCAGGACGAAACACTGCCAGCAGCGAAAGCCTCTGTTCACCCAGCAGGACTTGAGTTTCGCCCAGCAGGACTTGGCTTGTCCCCCGTGTGGGTGAATTGATGTTTAGCGGCAAATAACTGGCGGGAATGGTCAGGGCGCGCTGGTTCGGCTGTAACAGAACGGCTTGGGGTCCAGCGTTGGACACGGTGCGACCGACGGGTCCCGTGTCGTAGGGGATCGAGGGGGCCACCGTGGTGGTTTCTGCAAGCAGTGACCAGGCCAGCTCTGTCTTACCGGGACTGCGGGATGCGCGGCAGGTCGAGCAGAACAGGCTGTTCGAGGAGTGGGTGAGTCTGCCCGCTGACCATCCGGACCGGCCGCGGCTGCGTGACCAGGTGATCCGGGCGTTCCTGCCGATGGCCTACCGGCAGGTCCGCCGGTACCGATACAGCGGGCAGGACCTGCGTGATCTGAACCAGGTGGCGGCGCTGGCGCTGGTCAAGGCCGTGGACCACTACGACCCGACCCTCGGGTACGCCTTCTCCTCGTACGCCATCCCGTGCATCCAGGGCGAGCTGAAGCGCCACTTCCGCGACAAGGCATGGCTGATCCAACCGCCACGACCGATCCAGGAACTGCGGACCCAGACAATCGACGCTCGGCAGCGCCTCACCCAGACTCTTCGCCGCGCCCCCACCCCGGGCGAGCTGGCCGACGAGTTGGGCGTGGACGTCGAGCGGATCCTGGAGGTGGCGGCGTGCGACCGGTGCTTCCAGCCGATCTCGCTCAACGCACCGCGGCCCGGCGCAGGCCGCGCACACGACGGTGACACCGACCTCGCGGACCAGGTCGGCGACACCGACCACGAGCTGGACATCGCCGCCGACCGGGCGTCGCTCCCCGCCGCACTGGCGTACCTGTCCGAGCGGGACCGCGCCGTGATCGTCCTGCGGTTCTACGGCGACCTGACCCAGACCGAGATCGGCGAACGGCTCGGCATCTCCCAGATGCACGTGTCCCGCCTGCTCAAGGGGGCGGTGGAACAGATGCGCGCCTTCCTCAACGGCGACCCACCACCGGCCACCACGCACGAACGGAAACCGGGCCCGCGTGCGCGTCGTGCCGGCCATGCTCCTGCCGTCAGGGAGGCAGCGTGACCGCCTTCGCCGTGAGCCCGCTACGCACCGAACTCGCCCACAACCCCGGCTACAGCGTCCTGTCCCTGATCGGCGACCTGAACGCCGCCACCGCACTCGAACTACGAACCCAGATCGACGCACTCACCGCCGCCGGCAGCGCGCGCGTCGTGCTGGACCTGACCGGCCTGCGCTACGCCACCACCCGAGGCCTGTACGCGCTTGTCGAAACCCACCGCACCTGCCGCGACGCCGGCGTCGACCTGGCCCTCGCAGAACCGCAGCCATTGGTCGCGACCGCACTGCTGCTCACCGACGTCGCCGATGAGATCGCCTGCTACGACACCGTGCACGCAGCCGGTACTGCAGACCCCGATCAACTACGCAGACCCGGCCTCTGAACCCGTCAGCAAGCGGATAAGGCCGGCCCTGCGTAAAGCAGGGGCGGCGAACAGACGTGCCATTGCGGCGCGGGTCGGTGCCGCACCAGGTGCTGGGTGAGGCCCACCTCATGAGGTCGCGTGGGGTTCCTCGCCGTCGAGGCGGAGCTTGCGCAGTCGGGGTGGCAGGGCCAGATCACCGGTTTCGGCGACGCTGATCGCCAGGTCGTGGACCTTGCGGTTGGTGTCCTGGCTGACCAGCAGGAGCAAGTCGAGTGCCCGGTCACGGGCAAGCAGGTGACGCGTCATCAGAATGCCGACCGCCACGCCGATGTCGCGGTTGGTGTCCAGCGCGCGTCGCAGGTTCTCTACCTGGCGCGTGGCTTCGGCAGCCGAGAGTGCGAGGGCTCCGTACGTTGTCAGCAGCAGCCCGATGTCGAAGGATTCGTCGGTGAAGGCGTCGACAGCGGTCGAGTAGATGTTGAGCCCGCCGACGAGGTGATCAGACCGCTGCAGCATCATGCGGTACGACAGCATGCTTCCCACGCCCATTCCGGCAGCGCGCCGACCGAACTCCGGCCATCGCATGTCGTGTCGCAGATCAAGCGGCCGGTAGACCACGTCGTCCACGATGGCGTCGACGCAGGGACCAGAACCCAGCTCGTACTGCACATGGTCTGCCCGACGTGCCCGCTCGTCGGTGGCCGCCACGGTCTGAAAGGTCGGTGGCCGGTACAGCGTGATGCTGGCCCACTCGGCCCCCGGGACCCGTCGTACGGCAAGGCCGGCCACGGCTTCCGCCGCATTGCTCACCGGTTGGGGGTCGCGCAGTTCCTCGGCCAGTCTGGCGAAGGCATCCGCCACAGACCGCAGAGAGGTTTTGCAGGCATCCTCCTCAGGAGGAATTGCCATTCGATTTCGCCCCCAAAATGGGAACGCTACACGCACCGCTAAAGGACTGCACCGCCCGATCGTGAAGGTTCTCATCAGAAAAGGGCGCCGACACCCCATTAGGGGAAATTAATTCTCGGGAGCGGCGCACCGAAATTCCCGCAACCGACCTTCCGAGCGCCGTCCTCGCGGCAGGTGTGTGCCGCTTGTCGGGACGGCAGAAATCGCCCCAACTCGGAGCCAGGGGTTCTCGCTGACCGCCGGCGGCGGCTTCTCGACCGTCAGGGCGCCGGCCGGGACCGTCTCCGTGCACAGGCCACGTCCTCGTCGTGTACTCCGAGCCGGTACCCGGTCAGCGCCCGCCACTCCGCCATGGCCACATCGAGTTCGTGGCCGCCGGCCCATATGACTCAACGGCCTGGTCAACCGCAACCTGACCAGACGCCGAGCGCACCTACCGAAGGGCCGGCCGACTTGTGCCAGCGGTGCGCGTAGCATCGAGCGCGTACCGCCAAGATGCCCCCGGACCCCGGGCCAGGTGGAGCCCCCGCTCGTGCCTTCAAACAGTCGGCGCCACGAGCATGGAACGGCCCCGGCGTCGCTTCGAGGAGACAACTCCAGGGCCGTTCCGGGGCTCACATCTCTCACGGGCCGAACACACTGCTGCGGCCCGGGTCACCTGCGGTTCTGGGGTCTTCGAACTCTTACTTGCTCATCTCCACCCGCTGCCAGAGTTGACCTACTTGCCGAGAGCCCGCTCAAGCTGCTTCTTGGTCATGCTCGAGCGTCCCTTGATGTTGCGCTGTCGTGCCTCGTTGTAGAGCTGGTCTCTCGTCGGCCCCTTGGGGCCGGACCGTCCGGACCTCTCACCGCCGCGTTGACCGGGAGACTTGTCCTTGACCGAAGTCTTACTGGTCCGGTCGGATTCACCGGCCTGGGCGCGACTCTTGTTGACGGTGCGGGCCGCGATCTCCTTGGCGCGGCCTGTGCTCGCGCCCTGATCCTTCGCGGAGTCCTTCACGTGCTCGTACTGTCGTTCGCGCTTGTTGCCCCACTTCTGCTGTGGCATGTCTGCTCCAATACCTCCGCGCCCGACCGGGGCCGCGGCGCTTCCGGCGGGATGGGGATAGGTGCTCAGTAGTCCACGGACAGGGCTGAGATGAGGTCACCGACGTTGGGGTCCGGCAGGGCCCGCGCAATGTCGGCCTGGGCGACCATTCCCACCAGGTCATGGCCATCGATGACGGGCAGCCGCCGTACCTGGTGCTCGGTCATGGTCGCCAGCAGTTCGGACACGTCATCGTCCGCCCCGATCGTGACGACAGAGCGGTCGCCCTGGGCCACCTCACCAACCCGCGTCCCGGAGGGGTCCTTTCCTTCAGCCAGAACCTTGATCACGATGTCCCGGTCGGTCAGCATCCCCTTGAGCCGGTTGTCCGGGCCGCAGATGGGGAGCGCGCCAACACTCAACCGGGCCATCTTGCGGGCCGCGTCAGCAACGGAGTCGTCGAAGTTGGCGCACTCGGTGCCCGGCGTCATGATCTCCCGTGCGGTCGTCATCACGTTCCCCCCTTGGCTCTCTCGTGACGGCGTACCCGGCAGCAGGGCCGGCAAACGAGCAGAAGGCAGACCGATGACATGTGAGTGGTTCACAGTGCTGGGCGACAATGCGTAGGTGGCGTCCGCAGAAAGGATGTGTTCGGTACCGCAACGCGGGCTTGCCGGCCCAGAAAGGGTGGCGAGGGAGCGCAGCCGGTTGCACGTACATGGCAGGAATTGCAAGATCTACGTGGTTTGAGTGTCCTCGTACGGGGCACGACGGTAGTTGTGACAGTGGCCCTTGGCCGCGCGTCGGCATTGAGGAGCTGAGACAGTCCGGCTCCCCCTCAAAGAGTGTGGGGGTGGAGCATGCGCACGGCGCAGACCCGGACGGATCACCAGGTTGCCGACGAGGAAGCGTTGGTCCTGCTGGAAGACTGGAGTGCCCTTCCCTGCGGCCATCCGGAGCGTGCTGCGCTGCGGGCCCGCGTGATCGAGGCGTTCCTGCCGTTGGCGTACCCGGATGGCTGGCCGCTATCGACGCACAGCGGAGGACATCGAGGATCTCCGGCAGGTCGCATCGGTGGCGTTGATCGGTGCGGTGGACCGCTACGACCCCCGGTTCGGTCGTGGCTTCTACGCGTTCGCGATACCCACCATCTCAGGGGAGCTGAAACGCCACTTCCGCGATCACGCCTGGGCGGTCCAGCCGACCCGACGGATCCAGGAGATGTGGCTGCAGCTCCATCACGTGGGCCAGCGTCTGGCACAAGAACTGGGCCGCCCACCGACCGCCGCAGAGCTCGCGCGGGCGATGGGCGTGGACATCGAGCGGGTGGTGGAGGCACTCGACGCCGATCGCTACCACCAGCCGGTGTCGCTCAGCTCCCCGTCCCCGGCCCAGCACGGCGGCAGCGACCGCGAACTGGGCGACACGATCGGCGGCGTCGACCCCCGCCTGGACAATGCCGAGGCCCGGATGGACCTGCCGAAGGCACTGGCCTCGTTACCGGAACGGGAACGGCTCATCGTCGACCTGCGGTTCTTTCGGGACCTGACTCAAACACAGATCGGTGAACGCATCGGTCTCTCCCAGATGCACGTCTCCCGGCTTCTGGCCGACGCGCTGGCGCAGATCCGGGCCGTCCTCAACGGTGAGCACGTACCGCCACCGGTCCGTGATCGGCGCCTCGCGTCGCGTTCGCGGCGCCGTGCCCCTCGAGGCCCCGTGGTGCGTGCCGCGTGAGCACACCGGTGCGGCCACTGTGCATGACGACCAGAGACGCGACCGGCTACAGCGTTCTGACCCTCATCGGGGATCTTGACGCAGACAACGGTCCGGAGCTGCGAGCCGCCATCGACGCGCTCACCGCTGCGGGCGCCGCACGTCTCGTGATCGACCTCGCCCCACTGCACTACGTCACGACGGCCGGGCTACGCGCCATCGCCGAGGCCCATCGGGCCTGTCACCACGCAGGCATCGATCTGGTGCTCGCCGACGCACAGCCTCGGGTGTTCATGGCCCTGACCCTCACCGACCTGACCGACTACATGACCTGCTATGACACTGTGCCCGGCGCCGGGAGTGCCAACCGCGACGATCTGCGCAGTCCGAGCTTGTGAGCAGGCAGCGCACAGCCACTCGGCTCTGTACGCCCGGTGTCCGACTGCCGCCTCGACGCGAGGGCGTGCACGAGAAACACTTGTCTTGCGGCAAATGTTTGCTCACGCGGGTCCAGGGAAGCAGTACGACATGACTGCCGTCGGGATCCCTCAACCAGGGCAGGTCGTGCTTCTGGACGGCAGGGCCGGCCGCCGGTTCGCCGCGCGCTCGGTCCGGCTTCGCCTTACTCGGCCCATCGAGGCCTACCCGCCTGGCCCAGGCGCCTCGGTCGACAGCCCTCACTCCGCGCAGTGGTGGCTGTTGACCGGCACACGCCTCGGGCCTGACGAGGAACCCCTCGGACTGTGTGCCATCACCATCCCCGCCGGGGCGGTGAGCGCCGAGCCTCGTCCGCCTGCCGTCAGCGCGGGACCCTGATCCGAGGTTCGATGCGGCGGCCACCGCCCCCGGCCGGCGCCGATGCCGTGACCAGACTGTTGCCCGCCATAGCCCGGAGGGCGTGCTGTGACACGGCATCCAGTTTCTGTTCGGCCGTGTCGTAGCCTATCGTCCGGCTCGGCGCCGCACCCGACTCAGCGCAGCGCCCGGCCGATCGCGGCGGCGGCACCGACCGCGGTCAGGGCCGCCGCGACCGCGAGCACGCCGTGATGCCGGGACGCCCACTGCTGCGGGTCCCGTTTGTGGGCCTGACCGTCGAACGCGCCGTGCGCGCCGAAGTCCTCGCCGCCGACCCCGTCGGCCGGCTCCCACAGGTTCGCCGGCTGGTCGGCCGGACGACGCTGCCCGGTCTGCTGGGAGTCGAATCCGGTACGGGCGAGGTACCGGTCCAGGATCCCCGGCGCGATCGCGTTGGCGACGAGCGTGGCCACGGTGCTGGTGCCCACCCAGTACTCCCGGCGGCGCGGGTGTGCCGCGGCGTACAGCACCGCGCGGGCGGCGAGTTCCGGCTGGTAGATCGGCGGTACCGGCTGGGCGCGGTGCGGCAGGCGTGACCGCACCCAGGAGAACTGGGGCGTGTTCACCCCCGGCATCTGCACCATCGTCACCCGTACGTTGCTCCCGTCGTGCAGCAGTTCGCAGCGCAGCGACTCGTGGAAACCCTGGATGGCGTGCTTGGACCCGCAGTACGCGGACTGCAGCGGGATGCCCCGGTACGCCAGCGCGGAGCCCACCTGCACGATCGTTCCCCGGTCCCGCGGCTTCATCCGTCGTAGCGCCGCCATCGTCCCGTACACGTAGCCGAGGTAGCTGACCTCGGTGACCCGCTTGAACTCGGCCGGGGAGATCTCGTCGAAGCGGGCGAACACCGAGGTGAACGCGACGTTCACCCAGGTGTCGATCGGCCCCAGTTCGCGCTCCACCCGTTCGGCCGCGGCGTCGACCTGCTCGGGGTCCGCCACGTCGGTGGGTACCACCAGGGCACGACCACCGGCGTCGCGGATGTCCGCGG
>JBAUUM010000945.1:0-4348 GCA_049582705.1 Actinocatenispora sp. | reverse complement strand
GCGAGAGGCCGGGCGCGACGAGCGCGGCGGGCACCGCGACCACACACACCAGCAGCCCGGCGACGGCGACGACCGGCAGCTGCCGCCACGCCGCCGACCACAGTCCCGGCAGGTAGTCGTCACGGGCACCCGGCGCCCGCGACGTCGCGGTGGCCGTCCGGCGGTCGGGCCCGGTCATGACCGCAGGCCTGTCGTCGCGATGCTGGCGATGAAGCTGCGCTGGAAGACCAGGAACAGCAGCAGCGTCGGCACGACCACCAGCGTGATGGACGCGAACACCACCACGGCCGGGCCGCCGCCCATGGCACCCTGCAGCGACACCAGACCCACCGGCAGCGTCATCTTCTCCGGCGACGACAGGAAGATGTACGGCCAGAAGAAGTCGTTCCAGGACGCCTGGAAGACGAAGATCGCCAACGCCGACAGGGCCGGCCGGGACAGCGGCAGGATCACCCGGACCAGGATCCACAGGTGCGACGCGCCGTCGATGCGGGCCGCCTCGTCCAGCTCACGCGGGATGCTGGCGAAGTACTGGCGCAGGAAGAAGATGCCGAACACGTTGACCAGCGCGGGCAGCCACACCGCGGCCGACGTGTCGACCAGGTGCAGGTACCGCATCAGGATGAACACCGGGATGACGGTCAGCTGCACGGGCACCATCAGCGCGGCCAGCAGCGCCAGGAAGATGCCGTCCCGGCCCCGGAACCGCAGCCGGGAGAACGCGTACGCGGCAAGGGAACTGGTGACCAGCGCGCCGAGCGTGGTGATGGTGGCGATCTCCACGCTGTTGAACGCCATCCGCCCGAACGGGATGAGCCCGGGCACCTGCGCGAAGTTGTGCAGCGTCGGCGACCGTGGGATCCACTGCGGCGGCAGCTGGAACGCGCTGCCGGCCGCCGTGAACGAGGTGAGCACCAGCCAGGCGAGCGGGACGAGCATGAGCAGCCCGCCGAGCACCAGTACCGCGTCGATCACCAGGCCGGCGGGCGTGTGCCGGCGCCGGGTGTTCCGGTCGCCCGTCGTGCCGCGGTTGCCGACGATGTCGTCGGTCAGGACGTCGATCCGTTCGCTCACTGGTGCACCCACCGTCGACTCAGCCGGAACTGGAGTGCCGTCGCGGCCATCATCACCACGAAGATCACCAGCGACAGCGCGGACGCGTAGCCCACGTGGAACGCCCGGAACCCCTGCTCGTACGTGTAGAGCACCATGCTCTCGGTGGCACCGTCCGGCCCGCCCTTGGTCATGATCAGCATCGGGTCGAAGATCTGGAACGCGCCGATGAACGTGATCACGGTGGCGAAGAACAGCGTCGGCGACATCATCGGCAGCGTGATGTGCCAGAACCGGCGCGGGGCGCTGGCCCCGTCCACGGTCGCCGCCTCGTACAGGTGGGTCGGCACGGTCTGCAGGCCGGCCAGCAGGATGATGAACGTGTACCCGATGGTGTGCCAGAAGTCGACCACGATCAGGGTCGGCATCGCCCATGTCGGCGACGCCAGCCAGTTCGCGGTAGGCAGGCCGACCGTGCCCAGGTAGTGCGCGGCGATGCCGAACGACGGGTCCAGCACGTACTTCCAGAGCAGCGCGACCGCGGCCCACGAGATGAGGAACGGGAAGAAGTACGCGGTGCGCACGAAGTACTTGCTGCCCCGCACCATGACCCGGCTGACGCCCACCGCGAGCAGCAGGCCGATCCCCACGTGACTGACCACGGACGCGATCGCGAACACGAACGTGTTGCCGACCGCGCGTACCGTCTCGCCGTCGTTCAGCAGCCGGTGGAAGTTGGCCAGGCCCACGAACCGGGGCGGCGTCAGCAGGTCCCAGCTGAACATGCTCAACGCGAACGCGGCCACCAGCGGGGCGGCGATGAACAGCAGGAACAGCAGCAGGGCCGGGCTGATGAACAGGTACCCGGTCAGCTGCTCGCGGACCCGGCGCGGCGGACGCGGGCGTCCGCCGGCCGGTGCCGCCGCGGGCGGGGCCAGGGCTCTCGTCGACGCTGGCTGTGCGGACACGTCCTAGACCAGACCCGCCAGCTTCGCCTGCGCCTTACGCATCGCGGCGGGCGCCTTCGCGTTGCCCACCAGGATCTGCTGCCAGGTGTCCTCGATGGCCTTCTGGATCGAGGCGCCCTGGTTCGGCGACGGGATCGGCGTGCCGTAGTCCAGTGCCTTGTACAGCTGGTCGGTGCCGGTCGGCGAGTCGTTCAGGAAGTCGTCACTGGTCGCGACGGAGCGGCGGGCCGGCACGATGGTGCCGCCCAGTTCCGCGAAGTACGCCGAGCCCTCCTTGGAGATGAGGAACTTCACGAACGTCCAGGCGTCCTTCTTCTTCGTGGACGCCTTGAGGATCGGGTACCCGTTCCAGCCGACCGGCGAGCCCTGCGCGGCCTTCTTCGGCCACGGCACGATGCCGACCTTGTCGACCATGTGCAGGTTGCGCATGTTGATGATCGGCCAGCGCCCGCCGCCGAACATGGCGAGCTTGCCCTGGGACATCGCGGTGAACGGGTCGAACGTGCCGCCGGGCGTCGGCGCCAGCTTGTCCGCGACGAGCGACCGGTTGAACTCGGCGGCCTCGATCGCCGCCGGGTCGTCGAACGTCGGTTTCGACCAGTCGTCGGTGAAGCTGCTGGTCCCGTTCGTCAGCAGCCACGGCATGATCGCGGTGAAGTACGCGGCGTCGACCGCGTAGCCGTACGCGCCGGTGGCCTTCTTGATCTTCACGCAGGCGGCGTGGAAGTCGTCCCACGTCCACCCCGCGGTCGGCTCGTCGACCTTCGCCTTGGCGAACAGTTCCTTGCTGTACCAGACGCACATGGTGTTGAACTCGCCCGGCAGGTAGAACGTCCTGCCGCCGATCGAGCTGTGTTCCTTGTTCCACTTGATCAGGTTCGGGTCCATGTCGCTGTAGTACGAGTCGATGATCGACTTGTCCTTGGCGATGTACGGGTCCAGCGGCTCCAGCAGGCCCTTGGACGCGAAGAGGCGCTGCCCCTCGGTCGCCACCTGGACCACGTCGGGGACCTGGCCGCCGGCGAGCCGGGTGGAGACCTTGTCGAAGAACTCGCCCCAGTTCTGCAGCGGGATGCCCTCGGCCTTGAGCTTGATGCCCGGATGCTTCTGGGTGAACCGGGCGAACAGCTTCTTCCAGGTGGCCTGCTGCTCGGCGGTGCCCATGTAGACGAAGGACAGCCCGTCGGTCCCGGATCCGGCGCCGCAGCCCGCCGCGGAGGCGCCGAGGGCGGTGGCCGCGGCCGCACCACCGACCGCTCGTAACAGTCCACGCCGTGAGACGGTGGGCTCGGTGAGCGACGGCATCGCCGCCGCCGAACGATGGCGTTCCACGTGGGCTCCTCCTGCTTCTCGGTGGCTGGATGACGCACCTGAGCGAGAGGGCCAGCCTTGGCCCGGCCAACCCCCCGGGTGGCGAGAAAACGATTTCACCATGATGTTTCAGGACCCGGGGGCTGTCAAGCGGGGGCTACCGGACGGGCACCGTCGTACCTGGACGGGTGGGTCCGATGCGACGCGGCGCAACGGAAACCGCCCCACGGCACCGATGCCGTGGGGCGTCCACTCCGTAGGAAAACGGGTTCAGCGGGCGGCCAGCCGGCCCCCGATCCCGGTGGGTCCGAGGCAACGGACGGCGCCGTCCTCGGCCGGCCGGGCGCCGATCGCCCGGTAGAACTGTCCGATCGCCGCCCGGTTGTACTCGACCGCGTCGAACGGTGGGTTCGGTACCGCGCCACGCAGGAACTCGGTCATGCCGCCGGCCAGGCCCTCGGGCGTGGTGGGTACGACCAGCCCGACACCGTCGGGCAGCGAGCCCCGGACCGAGCCGAACGCAGTCGAGACCACCGGGAGGCCCAGGATCCGCGCCTCCAGGATGACCATCGGCTGCCCCTCGTAGTCGCTGGACAGTACGAAGCAGTCCGCCCGCGCCATGATCGCGTACGGGTTCTCCTGCTGCCCGGCCATGACCACCGCGCCGGTCAGCCCCAGCTCGACGATCGTCCGGTCCAGCTCGTCCCGCAGCGGGCCCTCGCCGATCACGATCAGCCGGGTGTCCGGCCGTTCCGTGTGCACCCGGCGGAACGCGTGCAGCAGTCGGGCGTGGTTCTTCTCCGTGGAGAGCCGGCCCACCGTGACGAACGTCGTCGCGCCGGACTCCTCGGTGAGCAACCGCTCGATCAGCATCGGCTCGCGGGTGACCGCGTCGCCGGGCTCGGACCAGCCCTCGTCGGCGTCCGGCTCGGCAACCACAACGCGGGCCGGCACAGCGCGGCCCGGTACAACGCGGGCGGGCACGGCACGGGCCGGGCCGGTGCCGGTACCGGCGC